>NZ_JADGMP010000028.1:0-19583 GCF_015549295.1 Cupriavidus sp. IK-TO18 | reverse complement strand
TCGGGGTAGTTCTGGTACCCGCCGCCCGCATCGATCACGCCGGTCACGCCCAGCCGGTTGACCTCGCGCATGAAATGGCGCGTCGAGTTCTTCTGGTATTCGGGCGGCAGCTTGGGGCCCTTGGCCAGCGTCGCGTACAGGATGGTGGCGTTCGGCTTGGCCAGCAGCAGGCCCGTGGGATTGCCGCGCGCGTCGCGCACGATCTCGCCGCCCGGCGGGTTGGGCGTGTCCTTGGTGTAGCCGACCGCGCGCAGCGCCGCGCCGTTGAGGATGGCGCGATCGTACAGGTGCAGGATGAATACCGGGGTATCGGGTGCCACCGCGTTCAGTTCGTCGATGGTCGGCAGCCGCTTCTCGGCGAACTGGTGCTCGGTGAAGCCGCCGACCACGCGCACCCATTGCGGTGCCGGCGTGCGCGCGACCTGGTCCCTGAGCATGCGCATGGCATCGGCCAGCGAGCGCACGCCGTCCCAGCGCAGCTCCATGTTGTAGTTCAGGCCGCCGCGGATGATGTGCATGTGGCTGTCGATCAGCCCGGGAATGCCGCGCCGGCCGTTCAGGTCCACGACCTGCGTCTGCGCGCCGGCCAGCTTCATGATGTCCTGGCGCGTGCCGACGGCGACGAAGCGCCCGTCGCGGATGGCCACGGCGTCCGCCTGCGGGTTGGCCTTGTCGAGCGTGGTGAACTTGCCGTTGACGAGGATGAGGCTGGGTGCGGCGCTGGGTTGCATGCCGAAGATCTCCGGGGAAACGGCCGCGCCGAGCGCGGCCGCGGTGCCAATGAATTGCCGGCGCGTGAATGACATCGAACTCAGCCCTTCAGGAAGGCGAGCAGGTCGGCATTGACCTGGTCGGCATTGGTCACGCACATGCCGTGCGAGGCGCCGGGGTAGACCTTGAGCGTCGCGCCCTTGACCAGGTCGGCGGCGCGCCGGGCCGAGGCGTCGATCGGCACGATCTGGTCGTCGTCGCCATGCAGGATCAGCGTGGGCACGTCGATCTTCTTCAGGTCCTCGGTGTAGTCGACCTCCGAGAATTCGCGGATGCATGCGTACTGCCCGACGATGCCACCGGCCATGCCCTGCGCCCAGAAGGCATCGATGGTGCCCTGCGAGACCCTGGCGCCGGTGCGGTTGAAGCCGAAGAACGGCACCGCCAGGTCCTGGTAGAACTGCGAGCGGTTCTCGGCCACGCCCTTGCGGATGCCGTCGAACACGTCCAGCGGCAGCCCGCCCGGGTTGGCGTCGGTCTGCAGCATCAGCGGCGGCACCGCGCCGATCAGCACCGCCTTGGCCACGCGTCTGGTGCCGTGGCGGCCGATGTAGTGCGCCACCTCGCCGCCGCCGGTTGAGTGCCCGACCAGCACCGCGTCGCGCAGGTCCAGCGCCTCGATCAGCGCGGCGAGGTCGTCCGCGTAGGTGTCCATGTCGTTGCCCTGCGCGGGCTGGTCCGAGCGGCCGTGGCCGCGGCGGTCATGGGCGATCACGCGGAAGCCCTGGCGCGCGAGAAACAGCATCTGCGCGTCCCATGCATCGGCATGCAGCGGCCAGCCATGCGAGAACACGACCGGCTGGCCCGCGCCCCAGTCCTTGTAGAAGATGCGGGTACCGTCCTGGGTGGTGATGGTTTTCATCGATCAGGCCCTCCTGGAAGCAGGAAGTGGAAGAAGGCACCCTGGCGGTGCCTGGCAGGTTGGCTTGCGCGCCGCCGTAGCGGGCGCGCGCAAGCCGCGGTCATTGCGGGATGCCGGGATCAGCGCGCCGGCACCGGCGCCACCGACTCGTGCGGCGTGGCGGTGCGCTGCGGCGCCTTGTGCACCATCGTGTAAGCGTAGTCGACGCCCATGCCATAGGCGCCGGAATGTTCCTTGACCAGTTTCATCACGGCGTCATACGTGTCGCGGTGGGCCCAGTCGCGCTGCCATTCCAGCAGCACCTGCTGCCAGGTCACCGGCACCGCGCCGGCCTGGACCATGCGCTGCATGGCATAGTCGTGCGCTTCCTTGCTGGTGCCGCCGGAGGCATCGGCCACCATGTAGATCTCGTAGTTGCCTTCCAGCATCGCGCACAGCGCGAAGGTGGTGTTGCAGACCTCGGTCCACAGGCCGGCGACGATCACCTTGTTGCGGCCGTTGGCCTTGAGCGCGTCGCGCACCTTCTTGTCGTCCCACGAGTTCATCGAGGTACGCTCCAGCGTCTTCTGCCCGGGGAATACGTCGAGCAGCTCGGGATAGGTGAAACCGGAGAACGATTCGCTTTCGACCGTGGTGATGGTGGTCGGGATATTGAAGATCTTGGCGGCCTTGGCCAGGCCGACGACGTTGTTCTTCATGGCCTGCCGGTCCATCGACTGCACCCCGAAGGCCATCTGCGGCTGGTGGTCGATGATGATCAGCTGGCTGTTTTGCGGGGTCAGGACTTCGAGCTTTGGGTTGGACATGGTGTCGATCCTCGGGACAGGGGTTTGAGCGCAGGCGCAGGCCGACGGCGGCCGCCGGCATGCGGAACGGCAAGGCACGGCAGCGCGGCCCGGATAAGAAGACTAGACGGCAGGCGCAGGAATCGCCATTGCATGATGGTATTAATCGGTCCGGCGACGCTTGCACCGGAAGCGGGGCGAGCAATTCGGCGCCGGCGCGCGCCTGACTAATACAATGGTATTAGTGACGTGCACTTCTCCCGTGCTGGCATGACGGTCATTGCCGATGGCGGCCTGCTGGTTATAATCCGCTGCTCGTGCGCCCCCGCACGCGCGCCCTGGAGAGCAGACCGTGACATCCCCAAGCCTGGAGCCTGCCGACGACAGTGCCTGCGATGACGCGACCGTACTGGTCGTCGACGACGATGCCGGCGTGCGCCATGCGCTCGGCAACCTGTTCCGCTCGGTCGGCCTGAGCGCGGTGCTGTTCGAGTCCGCCGCCGAGCTGCTGGCCTTTCCGTTGCCCGATACCCCATGCTGCCTGGTGCTCGACGTCAGGCTGCGCGGCCCCAGCGGCCTGGACCTGCAGGGCCGGCTGGCGCGCATGGGCGTGCCGCTGCCGATCATTTTCATGACGGGCTACGGCGACATCGCCATGAGCGTGGCCGCGATGAAGGCCGGCGCCGTGGACTTTATTCCCAAGCCGTACCGCGACCAGGACCTGCTCGACGCGGTGAGCGCCGCGCTGGCCAGGGACCGCCTGCGCCGCAAAGGCGCGCGCAAGGCCGACGAACTGCGCGCCAGCTACGAGACCCTTTCGCCACGCGAGGCCGAGGTCATGGGCCTGGCGGTGTCCGGCCTGCTGAACAAGCAGATCGCGGCCGAAATCGGCATCAGCGAGGTGACGGTCAAGATCCATCGCGGGCAGGCCATGCGCAAGATGAAGGCGCGCACCTTTGCCGAGCTGGTGCTGATGGCACAGCAGCTGGGCCTCTGCCAGGCCGGCCAGTGACGGGTAAGCCGGCGCCACCGGCGCTGCAAGTCCCGGCGCGCCTGGTAGGGCGCGCCCGCGAGATGGCGCTGCTGGCCGATGCGCTGGGACGCGTGTGCCTGAGCGGCAAGTCCGAGCTTGTGCTGGTCGCCGGCGGTGCCGGCACCGGCAAGTCCGCGCTGGCCAATGCCTTCTCGCGCCAGGCCGCGGCGCAGACCGGCGCCCGCATTGCCGCCGGCAAGAGCGACCAGCTCCAGCTCGATATTCCGTATGCGCCGGTGGCGCAGGCCATCCTCGGGCTTACGCTTGGCTTGCTGGATGCGCCGCCGGCCACGCTGGCGCCGCAGCGCGAGCGCTGGCTGGGCATGCTGGCGGGCCAGGGCCGGGTGGTGGCCGAACTGGTGCCGGAGGCCGAACAGGTGCTGGGCCGCACGGCGCCGCTGGCCAACGTGCCGGCACAGCAGGCGCAGGCCCGCGCACTCGGGGCACTGCTGGCCACCTTTTCCGCCTTTGCCGCGCCGGGCCAGCCGCTGGTACTGTTCTTCGACGACCTGCAGTGGGCCGACGCGTTCACCGTCGCGCTGCTGGAAGCCTTCACGGTGCAGCGTCCGGGCGGCATCCTGCTGATCGCCGCGTACCGGGACCACGGCCAGGACGTCGAGCAACGCTTCTCGTGGCTGCTGCATGCCAATCGCGGCGGCGCGCTGGCGGTCACGCGCATCCCCGTCAGGCCGCTGGCGCCCGCTGACCTGGCCGAGCTGGTCGGCGCCGCGCTCGACGAGCCGCCCGCGCGTATCGCGGCGCTGGCGCACGCCGTGCACGACCGGACCGCGGGCAACCCGTTCTTTTCCTACCAGTTGCTGCGCACGCTGGTCGACGACGGCGTACTGACCAGGCAGGCCTGCGGCACCGGCTGGGACTGGCATGCCGCCGAGGTCGACGACCAGCATTACACCGGCAACGTCGTCGACCTGATGATCCGGCGTTTTGCCAGGCTGCCCCGCGCCGGTACCGGACTGCTGCAGCAGCTGGCCTGCGTCGGGCTGCGCGCCGACGCCGGCCTGCTCGCCCGCGTGGCCGGCGTCAGCGCCGCACAGCTGGCCAGCCAGCTGCAGCCGTTCGTCGAGGCCGGCTTGCTGGTGCAGGCGCCGTGCGGCTACGCGTTCCAGCACGACCGCATACTGGAATCCGCGTATTCGATGATCGAGCCGCATGCGCGCCCCGCCGAGCACGCGCGCATCGCGCGGATCATGATTGAGCACTGGCGCGGCCAGCTGGCGGACCATGCGTTCGAGATCTGCAACCAGATCGAGCGCGTAGCCGTCCGGGCCAGCCAGGCGTTGCCGATGCCGCAGCGGGTGGCCTTCGTCGAGGTGCTGCTGGTGGCGGGGCGGCGCGCCTGGCGCTCGGGCGCGATCGGGCAGGCGCTGCACTACATGGACACGGCCCAGGCGCTGATGCAGCCGGACTGGTGGGAAGCGCACTATGGCCTGGCCTACGCCGCCAACCTGCTGCGTTGCGAATGCCTGCTGGCGCAGGCCCGGCTCGATGCCGCGTCGGAGGGCATCGATGCACTGCTCGCTCGCGCGCATGACGCGCTCGACCAGGCCGCCGTGTACCGCCTGCGCGCCAGCCTGCAGACCGTGCGCTCGGACTACGAAGGCGCGATCAATGCGGCCTTGTCTGGCCTGGCGCTGCTCGATGTACACCTGGAGCGCGCGCCGTCGTCGCAGCGCATGCGCGACGCTTACGACGCCGTGCGCGCCGCGCTCGGCACGCGCCCGATCGCCACCCTGGCGTCGCTGCCCGCCACCGATGACCCGCGCATCCATGCCGTGATGGGGCTGCTGTCCACGCTGATTTCTTCGCTGTTCGTGCGCGATGGCATCAGCTTCCTGCATGTGGCCAAGATGGTCGAGCTGACCCTCGACCATGGCGCCACGCCGGAGTCTCCGTACGGCCTGTCATGGTTCGGCGTGTTTATCGCCAGCCTGTACGAGGCGTACGAGGACGGGCTCGCATACGGGCAGGCGGCGATGGCGCTGATCGACCACCATGGCTATGAAGCGGGACGCATCGCGACGCTGGTCGCCGTGGACCAGGTCAGCGCCTGGACGCGTCCGCTGTCGTATGCGCTGAGCCACGCGCAGCAAGCCGTGACGCTCGGGCGCGCCTCCGGCGACATCGGCATGGCCTGCTATGCCTGCAACCATATCGCGTCCGACCTGCTGGTCATGGGGGAGCACCTGTGCCTGGTGGCGGAAGAGATCGCGCGCGGCCTGGCGCTGACGCGCCAGGTCCAGTACCGGGACATCGAGCTGATTTTGCATTCGCAGCTGCATTTCGTGCAGCGGCTGCGTGTTGGCGACGAAGGTGGCGACGAACGCGGCGACGAACGTGGCGAGGGCGGCGAAGGTGTCGAAAGCAGCAGCTGGCAGGAGGACGCCGCACACTGCGGCACCGCCGCGCAGCGGCTGGCACGCAGCAACTCGTTGCCGACCCGCTTCTGGATCTACCTGTACGACGGCATGGCCGCGGTGTTCCTCGGTCAGTTTGCGCAGGCGGTGCACAGCCTGCGCCAGGCCGAGACACTGATCTGGTCCGCGCCCGCGCATATCAATGTGGCCGACTGCCGCCTGTTCCTCGGCATTGCGCTGGCGCACGCGCAGGCACCGCAGGCGGCCGCCGACATTGCGGCACACCGCGCCTGCTTCGCGCGCTGGGCAGCGCTCAATCCGCTGACGTTCCGCAACAAGCTGCTGCTGGTCGATGCCGCGCTGGCCCAGGCGGATGGCGATCCGCTGCGCGCGCTGGCCTGCTACGAGCAGTCGGCCGAGGCGGCAGCTGCAGCGGGCTTCGTGCATGAGCAGGCGCTGGCGCATGAACTGGCCGGCATGCTGTGCGCCCGGCACGACCTGCATACGGCGGCCCGGCAGCACCTGGCGCTGGCGCGCGCGTGCTACCAGCGCTGGGGCGCCGAACACAAGGCGACGCTGCTGGCCGCGCAGTATCCGCAGCTCGGCGCACCCGTGGCCGACGGCACGCCGGCACCGCCGGCCGCCAGCTGGGAACTCGGCCGGCAGGCGGCGCGTGCGTTGTCCAGCGAGATCGTGATGGATCGGCTGGTCGAGAGCCTGCTGAGCACCGTGATCCTGCACGCGGGCGCCCGCTACGGGCTGCTGGTGCTGATGCGGGATGACGAGCCGATGATCGAGGCCTCGGGCCGGGTGCTCGACGACAGGGTGACGGTGGCACTTGGCTCGGCGCCGCCTACCGAGCACGCGCTGCCGCTGGCGGTGCTCAACAGCGTGCTGCGCACGCGCCAGACGCTGGTGCTAGCCGACGCCATGGTCGACGCACCGTCGATCCGCACCAGGGCCGCCATCGACAGCGGCGTGCGCTCGGTGCTGTGCCTGCCGCTGGTGCGTGGACAAAGCCTGATCGGCGCGGTCTACCTGGAGAACAACAACGCTCCGGGCGTGTTCGGCGCGAACCATGTCGCCGAACTGGAGATGCTGGCGCCGCAGGTCGCGATCTCGCTGGAAACGGCGCGGCTGTACGAGCAGCTGATCGGCGAGAACAACCGCCGCGTGGCCGCCGAGATCGGCCTGCGCGATGCGCGCGCCGAGCTGGCCCGCACCTCGCACCTGACCGTGATGGGAACGCTGGCGGCATCGATCGGCCATGAAGTCAACCAGCCGCTGACAGCCATTGTCGCCACCGCCGATGCCAGCGTGCGCTGGCTGAAGCGGCCGCAGCCGGAGTTCGGAGAGGCGCTGGAGGGCCTTGCCTTTATCCGCCAGCATGCGCTGCGCGCCGCCGACATCGTGCGTGCGCTGCGCGCGCTGGCGCGGCAGGCGCCGGCGGTGCTCGCGCCGCTTTCTCCGGACGAGGTACTGCGCGAGGTGCTGGAGATGGTGCGGCCCGATCTGGACGCGCACCACGTCAGGGCCGTGACCCGGCTGACTGCCGGCGCCACGCAGGTGGAAGCGGACCGCGTACAGCTCCAGCAGGTGGTGCTCAACCTGGTCACCAACGCGCTCGACGCCATGGCCGGCACGCCGGTCGAGCAGCGCGAGCTGCTGGTGGCTTCGTACCGCGAGCAGGAGGCCCAGGAGATGGTGGTGGTCAGCGTGCAGGATCACGGGACCGGCATTGCCGAAGATGTGCTGCCGCGCGTCTTCGATGCCTTCTTCACCACCAAGGACGACGGCATGGGGATGGGGCTTGCGATCTGCCGCTCGATCGTCGAGGCGCACGGCGGTACGCTGGTGGCCAGGCGCCGCCGCAGTGGCGGCAGCGAGTTCATGTTCCGGCTGCCGGTGTTCCTCTCTCCGGCACCGGCTGCGGCGCACGACCCCTGACGGGCTTGCGCGGTGCATATGCTTCAGGTCTTCGGGGCCGATGCCACCAAGATGCCGAATACTGTCTGGATAATAAGGTACGTGCGGCAAAGCGGGAACATCCCGATATCTCACGCGCAAAACCCCCGCTTATAATCCCTGGTACCGTATCTTCGAAAAACCGGTCCGCCCATCCGCGCACCGGACCGCTCATGCTCACGGACCAGTCGGAAGCCAGGCAGACCCGCCGTTATGTCGAAAAGCGCGAAGGCATCCTCGATGCCGCCGCGGCGCTGTTCAACCGCAAGGGCGTGCGCGGCACGACGCTGTCGGACGTCGGCCAGCTGGTGGGGTTGAACACCAACAGCATCACGTACTACTTCCGCAAGAAGGAAGACTTGGTGCTGGCCTGCCTGATGCGCACCATCGAGGAAATGCGCGGCCTGGCCGGCGCGGCTGCGCAGCACGGCAGCGCCGGCGAGCGCGTCGCCGCCTTTATCGCGCTGTTCGTCGCGCGGCTGGCGCGCACCGCGGCGGGGGAGCGGCCGGAGCTGATGAGTTTCCGTGAGATCCGCGCGCTGCCGGCCAGCCATGCCGACGTGGCGTTCTCCGCCTACAACGACATGTTCCGGCAGATCCGCGGGCTGCTGCGCGATGCCACGCCCGCCGACCCGGCACAGCGCAGCGCGCTGAGCGCGCGGGCCCACCTGCTACTGTCACTGACCAGCGGCGCGATGAGCTGGATCGAACGCTACGAACCGGCGGACTACCCCAAGGTCGCGCAGACGCTGGCGGACATCGTGCTCAATGGCATTGCCGCGCCCGGCACCGCGTGGCAGCCGGAGCTGGATGCCGAAGCGCTGCTGCCGACGCTGGGACAGCCGGAAACAACGCAGCAGGCGTTCCTGCGCGCCGCCACCGAGCTGCTGAACGAGCAGGGCTACCGTGGCGCCTCGGCGGACCGGATCTCGGCGCGGCTGAACCTGACCAAGGGCGCGTTCTACCACCACAACGAGAACAAGGACGACCTCATCTCCGCATGCTTCGACCGCATGTCGGCGGTGATCCGCGATACCCAGACGCTGGTCGACGAGATGCCCGGCACCGGCTGGGACAAGCTGTGCGCGGTGTCGCGCGCGCTGGTGCATTACCAGTTCTCCAGCCAGGGACCGCTGCTGCGGCTGACCATCTACGGCGCGCTGCCGGAAGAGATGCGCATCGCCAAGATGCAGGACATGGCGCGTCTGTCCACGCGCTTTGTCCGCTTCCTGGTGCAGGGCATGCAGGACGGCTCGATCCGGCCGCTGGACCAGTCGATCGCCGCGCTGCAGGTGCATGGCATGATCAACGCCGCGGTCGAGCTGCGCCGCTGGGTCCGCGACGCGACCGCCGACAACGCCGCCGATCTGTTCGTGCGGCCCATGATGATGGGCCTGCTGCGCTGAACTGAGCTGAACCGGCGCGGCAGCGCCCGGGGGGTTTGCCGCGAGATGTCAGTCGTACAGGTGGCAGGCCACCATCTGGCCGTCGCCCTGGTCGCGCAGCACCGGGTCGGCGCTGCGGCACTGGGGCATGGCCGAAGGGCAGCGCGTATGGAAGCGGCAGCCCGAAGGCGGATGCATCGGGCTGGGGACTTCGCCCTGCAGCACGATGCGCTGGCGCTGGCGTTCAGCGCGCACGTCGGCCACCGGCACCGCCGACAGCAGCGCGCGCGTGTACGGGTGGCGCGGCTCCGCGTAGAGCTGGTGCCGGCTGGCGATCTCGACGATGCGGCCGAGGTACATCACCGCGATGCGGTCGCTGATATGGCGCACCACCGCCAGGTCGTGGGCGATGAACAGGTAGGACAGGCCCAGGCTGCGCTGCAGCGCCATGAACACATTGACCACCTGCGCCTGGATCGACACGTCCAGCGCCGACACCGGCTCGTCGCAGACGATCAGGCTCGGTTTCAGCGCCAGTGCGCGGGCGATGCCGATGCGCTGCCGCTGGCCGCCCGAGAATTCGTGCGGATAGCGGTCGGCCATGTAGGGCAGCAGGCCGACCATGTCGAGCAGCTCGGCCACGCGCGCCTGCAGCGCGGCACGATCGCCGGCCAGGCCGTGGACGTGCAGCGGCTCGGCGATGATGTCGCGCACCTTCATGCGCGGGTTCAGCGACGCGAACGGGTCCTGGTAGACCATCTGCACGCTGCGGCGGAAGCGCTTTTCGCGCGCGCCGCTGAAGCCGGCCAGGTCTTCGCCATCGAAGGCGATCCGGCCCGCGCTGGCGGGCAGCATCTTCATGATGGCCAGCCCGGTGGTGGACTTGCCGCAGCCGCTTTCACCCACCAGCCCCAGCGTCTCGCCGCGGCGCAGCGTGAACGAGACGCCATCGACCGCCTTGACCGAGCCGACCTGCCGCTTGAGCAGCACACCGCGCGTCACGGGGAAATGGACCTTCAGGTCTTCGACCTGGAGGATCGGGTCGCCGGCCTGGGGCGGCTGACGACTGGCCGGCGCCTCGGCGCCTGCGCTGCCATGCGTGCGATCCGTGCGCTCAGGCGGCGCGACGCTGCGCGCCAGGGGCGTGTCAATGGGCGTCATGGAGGAAGCAAGCCTTGAGGTGTTGGTCGGAAGTCCGCCCAGGAATCGCGCGCAGCTCGGGCGGCGCCTGGCGGCACTGTTCCTGCGCCAGCCGGCAGCGCGGCAGGAAGGCGCAGCCCGGGCCCAGCGCGGTCAGGTCGGGCGGCTGGCCGTCGATCGGCACCAGCGGCTGGCTGGTGTCGCCATCCAGGCGCGGCACGCATGCCATCAGGCCGCGCGTGTAGGGATGCGCGGGATGGCGGTACAGTTCGTCCGCGGTCGCCGTCTCCACCAGCCGCCCGCCGTACATCACCGCGACGCGGTCGGCATAGCGCGCCACCACGCCAAGGTCGTGCGTGATCAGGATCAGCGCCGTGCCGGCCTGCTGCGCCAGCCCCTTGAGCAGATCCAGGATCTGCGCCTGCACGGTGACGTCGAGCGCGGTGGTCGGCTCGTCGGCGATGATCAGCTTCGGCTTGCAGGCCAGCGCCATCGCGATCATCGCGCGCTGCCGCATGCCGCCCGAGAACTGGTGCGGATAGGCGTGGACGCGGCTGCGCGGCTCCGGGATATGCACCTGCGCCAGCAATTCCGCGGCCTCTTCGTAGGCATCGCCCCAGGCGCGGCCCTGGTGCACGCGGATCGGCTCGGCGATCTGCTTGCCCACCGTCAGCGCCGGGTTCATCGACGACATCGGCTCCTGGAACACCATCGCGATGCGGTTGCCGCGAATGGCGCGCATGGCCGCCGGCTTGAGCCTGAGCAGATCCTGTCCCTCGAAACGGATCTCTCCGGATTCGATGACGCCGGGCGGCTGCGGGATCAGGCCGAGGATCGACAGCGCGGTCACGCTCTTGCCCGAACCCGACTCGCCGACGATCGCCAGCGTCTCGCCGGCGGCCACGTCGAACGAGACCCGGTCCACCGCGGTGACCACGCCGCGGTCGGTGCGGAAGCGCGTGGTCAGGTTCTTCACCTGCAGGATTGGCTCTGCCATGGTTGCGTCCCGG
This sequence comes from Cupriavidus sp. IK-TO18, assembly GCF_015549295.1. Lineage (NCBI taxonomy): Bacteria > Pseudomonadati > Pseudomonadota > Betaproteobacteria > Burkholderiales > Burkholderiaceae > Cupriavidus > Cupriavidus sp. IK-TO18. The sequence goes on along the minus strand of NZ_JADGMP010000028.1, from coordinate 8,257 downwards.
TTGTCGGTGGGAAGATCAGAAGCCGAGCTTCTTCTTCATCTCCTGGTCGATCCAGGCGCGCGCATAAATGGGCCCATTGCGCACCGCGCCGGCGCGCAGCTCGCCGTCGTAGTTCTTGACCCACGGCCACCACGCGGTGAACAGGTAGGGCGTCGGCAGCCAGATATACGGCGCTTCGGCCAGGATGTCGCGCGTCATGGCACGCAGCGCTTCCTGGCGCTTGCCCAGGTCGCGCATCTGGAAGGCCTGGTTGACGCGGGCATCGAACCTGGGGTCGTTCCACTGCGAGGCGTTCCACACCTGTCCGGCGACGAAGCTCTTGCGGATCGTCGTGGTCGGGTTGGTATGGCCGTTGCTCATCATGTAGCCCGGCGCATTGGTCTTGGTGGTCATCGCCGACAGGAAGGCGCCATACTCCATCGGCTGGATCTCGATGCGCACGCCTACCTGCTCCAGGTACGCTGCGATCAGCGGCAGCATTTCCATATGGTCCTGGCTGCAGGCGCAGACCTGCACCTTGAACTTGAAGCCCTTCGGGTAGCCGGCCTCGGCCAGCAGCTTCTTCGCCTTCTCCGGGTTGTAAGTGAACAGCTCCTTGACCGATTCCGGCATCGCGCTCAGCGGCTCGAAATAGCCGGTGTAGTCCGGGTGCTGCGGATAGGCGAACAACTCGGCATTGCCGCCGTAGTACTGCTTGACGATCTCCTGCTTGTTCACCGCCATGTTCAGCGCGCGGCGCACGCGGATATCGTTGAACGGCCTGGTGTCGACGCGCAGGGCCAGGTACTGCCCGGTGTAGGACAGCCAGCGGGACCACTTGAGTTGCGGCGCGCTCTTCTTCAGTTCATCGACGGCGGTCCAGCGCACCATTTCCAGCACGTCGAGCTTGCCGGTGCGCAGCATGGTGTTGCGGGTGGCCTCGTCCTTGACGGTGCGCAGCACCACCTTGTCGGCAAAGGGCAGCTTGTAGTCCTTGCCGCCGATCTTTTCGGTGTCCCAGTACTGCGCGTTTTTCGCATACGTGCTGGAATTGCCCTGCACGAACTGGGTCAGCGTGAACGGGCCGGAGCCGGTGACGTTCTTCCAGTTCGCGGCGCCCGCGGTGGCAACCTCCTTGGGCATGATGCCGGAGTAGTAGCCCCAGCCGAAGCGGTAGTCCCATTCCGCATTGAATTCCTTGAAGCGGAACACGACCGTATGCTTGTCGACGGCCTCGACCTTGCTCAGGTGGTCGAAGTAGGTGGGAATCTTCTTGGCGCTGGCGTTCTGGCGGCTGTAGCTGAACACCACGTCTTCTGCCGTCAGCTCGCGCTCTTCCATCACGCCAGGCTTGGCCGGGAAGCGTACGTTCTTGCGCAGCTTGACCTCGAGCGTAAGCGGGTCGGTCCATTTCCAGCTTTCGGCGAGTTCGCCGCGGATGGCATCCTCGGGCAGCCAGGCGTCGGCCTGGAAGGCGTACTTGCCGCCGTTGCGGCGGGCCTTGGACAGGTCGGCGGCGAAGAGCTGCTCGTAGACCTGGCCGGTGTCGTAGTTCTGCTTCCAGTTCCAGTCGCCCAGGTCCCACGACAATGCCGAGATGGTGGGGTAGACCGAGCCGACTTCAATGGTGCCGCCATATTTCGGCGCTTCCGCCTGCGCGGCCGCCGTGCCGCAGGCGAAGGCCGCGGCCATTGCCGTCGCCACCGCCACCAGGGAAGCCCCCCTCGTCATCCTGTCGTCCGTCTTCACGCTGCGCACCATCGTCTGCTCCTTTGGGGATCATGATGTGCCGGCTCGTCATGCCGGCCGCTCGTCAATCTGCTGTTCTCAGCGGCTGCCCCGCATGCGCGGGTCGAGCAGGTCGCGCAGCGCATCGCCATACACGTTGATCGCATAGACGACGATCGTCAGGCAGGCGCCCGGCGCCAGCGCCAGCCACGGGCCCTGGAACATAAAGGTGCGGCCGTCGCCCGACAGCATGCCGCCCCAGGTCGGGGCCGGCGGCGGCACGCCGAGGCCGAGGAAGGACAGGCCCGACTCCGCCAGGATCGCGGAGCCCACGCGCGTGGTGAACAGCACGATCACCGGCGGCAGCACGTTGGGCAGGATGTGGCGCCACAGGATGCGGCCCGTCGACGCCCCCATCGACTGCGCCGCATGCACGTACATGTTCTCGCGCACCGACACCACCGCGCTGCGCACGATGCGCGAGCCGCCGATGCCGAGCAGCAGGCCCAGCGTGCAGACGATCTGCCAGCTGCCCGGGCCCAGCACCGACACCACCACGATCAGGATCACCAGGTCGGGAAAGCTCATCCAGGCATCGACCATGCGCTGCACCACCAGGTCGAACTTGCCGCCCAGGTAGCCGGTCAGGATGCCCAGCGCGAGCGAGATCGCCGTGGCCAGCGTTGCCGCCGAGAGCCCTATCACTACCGACAGCCGGGCGCCGTACAGGCAGCGCGAGAACATGTCGCGGCCGAGATTGTCGGTGCCGAACGGATGCGCCCACGAGGGCGGCTGCAGCCGCGCCATCATGTTGATCTCGTTCATGCCATATGGCGCCAGCAGGTCGGCGAACACGCCGCAGAACAGGAACACCGCGCAGATCACCGCGCCGGCGGCGCCCAGGGGCTTGTCGCGGAACAGCCGCCGCAGCAGCGCGAAGCGAGGCTGGCGTTGCCGGCCGGAGCGGGGCAGGGCGCCAGGCAGGGTGGCGGAAGCGGCGTGCGGATCGACGGTCGGGGGTGCCATCAGCGGTGCCTCACTTTGGGGTCGAACAGGCCATAGCTCAGGTCGACGAGCAGGTTGATCAGCATCACCGCGACGCCGACCACGAGGAAGATGCCGGTGATCAGCGGATAGTCGCGCTGGTGCACGGCATCGAGCAGCAGCAAGCCCATGCCCGGCACCACGAAGATCTGCTCGATCACCACCGCGCCGCCGATCAGCAGCGGCGCCTGCAGGCCGACCAGCGTCACCACCGGGATCAGCGCATTGCGCAGCGCATGCCGCAGGATCACCAGCGGCTCGTTCAGGCCCTTGGCCCACGCGGTGCGGATATAGTCCTGGCGCAGCACCTCCAGCATCATGGTGCGCGTCATGCGCATAGTGATCGCCGACAGCGCCATGCCGAGCACGATGGCCGGCACCAGCATCTGCCTGACATGCTGCACCGGGTCCTCCAGGAAGGGGACGTAGCGCACTTCGGGCGACCAGCCCCACCAGACCGACGGGAACACCATCACCATCGTGCCCAGCCAGAAGCTGGGCACTGCCAGCATCAGGATCGAGAAGGAACGCGCCACATAGTCCGCCGCGGTGTCCTGGCGGATCGCCGACAGCACGCCGATCGGCAGCGCCACCGTCAGCGCCACGGCCAGTGCCAGCACACCCAGCGAGAAGGTCGCGGGAATGCGCGCCATCACCATCCTCAGCACCGGCTCGCCTTGCCACAGCGACTGCCCCAGGTCGCCATGCAGCACGATATTGCCGACCCAGTGCAGGTACTGCTCCCACATCGGGCGGTCGAGGCCGAGCGCATTGACCAGGTCTTCGCGGGTGCGCGTATCGGCGCTGATGTCGTTCTGGCTCAGCATCAGGTCGACCACGTCGCCCGGCACCAGCCGCACGATGGCGAACACGATGATGCTGGCGAAGACCAGCGTCGGCAGCAGCGCCAGCAGGCGGCGCATGAGATAGGCGCTCATGGCCGGCCTCCGTGCGGCTGCCTGTAACGTGCCCCGCCGTCAGCCGTTGCGGCTGCTGGTGGGAACGCGGGGAATGCGGGTGCCCAGGGACTTGCCGACATGCTGCCTCCTTGCTGGCGGTCGGTCCGGTGCGGGCGCGTGGCGCCGCAACCGGGGCGTCCGTTGCCGCCTCGGTGTTGCGTGATGTCCTGCAGGCCCCTGCGGATGGGGCCGAATCTCTCAGCCTCAGTAGCCGCTCAGTAGCCGCGCAGCGTGGCCCAGCGGTCGAGCTGCCAGTTCGCGTCGCCCAGCCATTCCTGCGCGGTGCGGGCGCGCTTCATGAAGAAGCCGATCTCGAATTCGTCGGTCATGCCGATGCCGCCGTGCATCTGCACGCCTTCCTGCACCGCCAGCGTGGCGGTATCGCCGGCCTTGGCCTTGGCCACGCAGACCAGCGGCTCGGGACCGTCGGCGTTGCCTTCGTCGAGCCGCTGCTGGCAACGCAGCACCGCGGCGCGCGCCAGTTCGATCTCGGCAAAGAGATGCGCGGCGCGGTGCTGCAGCGCCTGGAATTCGCCGATGGCCTTGCCGAACTGCCTGCGTTCCTTCAGGTACGCCAGCGTGCGCGCGAACGAGGAATCGGCGATGCCGAGCAGTTCCGACGACAGCACCGCGCGGGCGATGTCCAGCACGCGCTCCAGCATTTGCGCCCCGGTACCCTCGTCGCCCAGCAGGGCGTCGGCCGGCACCCGCGCGGCGTCGAAGACGATGCGCGCGGCATTGGTGGCATCGGCCAGCACGGACCGTTCCACCTGTACGCCGGCGTGGTCGCGCGGGACCAGGAACAGCGAGACGCCGTCGCTCGCCCCGGCGGCGCCCGTGCGCGCGGCGACCACCAGCGTATCGGCCACATGGCCATCGACCACGAAGACCTTGCTGCCATCAAGCACATAGCCGTCCGCGTCGCGCCGCGCCTGCGTGGCGATGCGCTCGGGCCGGTGCCGGGCGGTTTCATCCAGCGCCAAAGCCATCAGGTGCCGCCCCGCGGCGAGCGCCGGCAGCAGCGCGCTGCGCTGGCTGTCGTTGCCATACAGGCCGACCAGCGATGCGCCAAGCACGGCGGTGGACAGGAAGGGCAGCGGCGCGAGCGTGGTGCCGATCGCTTCCGCGATCACGCCGGCCTCGACCGCGCCGAGACCGCTGCCGCCGTAGGCCTCGTCGATCATTACCCCGGCAAAGCCCAGCGCGGCGCAGCGCTGCCACAGCTCGCGCGAGAAGCCGACGGGGTCGCGGGTGTCGCGCAGCTTGCGCAGCGCGGAGATCGGGGCGTTCTCTTGCAGGAACGTCATGGCGCTGTCGCGCAGCATCTCCTGCGTGTCGGTCAATACGATGGGCATGGCGGCGTCTGGCAGATGTTGGGTCGTGGAGGATGGCGCGGCGGCTCAGGCGCCGGGCAGGCCGAGCAGGCGCTTGGCGACGATATTGAGCTGGACCTCGCTGGTGCCGCCCTCGATCGAATTCGCCTTGGTGCGCAGCCATGCCCGCGCCAGCGCGCCTTCCTGGCTGCGCGGGCCTTCCCATTCGAGTGCATCGGTGCCGCCGACCGACATCAGCAGCTCGTAGCGCCGCTTGTTCAGTTCCGCGCCGTAGTACTTCAGCACGGACGAGAACGCGGCCATGCCTTCGCCTTGCCGCGCCAGGTCGCGGGCGCGCTCGCCGGCCGCGGCGAAGGCGGCCTCGTCGACCTCGAAGCGGGCGATCTGCGCGCGCAGCACCGGGTCGTCGAGCCGGTGGCGCTCGTCCACGCCAATTGCCTTGGCGGCATGGCGCCCCAGCGGCTGGCGGAAGCCGCGGCTGCCGATCGCGCTGATCATCTCGCGCTCATGCGTCAGCAGGTACTTGGCGATGGCCCAGCCACCGTTGAGCTCGCCGACCAGCTGGTGGCGCGGCACCTTGACGTCGTCGAAGAAGGTCTCGCAGAAGGGCGACTTGCCGGAGATCAGCACGATCGGGCGGGTCGAGACGCCCGGCGACGCCATGTCGAACAGCAGGAAGCTGATGCCGGTGTGCTTCTGCGCCGCGAAATCGGTGCGCACCAGGCAGAAGATCCAGTCGGCCTTGTCGGCATACGAGGTCCAGATCTTCTGGCCGTTGACCACAAAATGGTCGCCGTGCTCTTCGGCGCGCGTCTGCAGCGCGGCCAGGTCGGAGCCGGCGTTGGGTTCGGAATAGCCCTGGCACCAGCGGATTTCGCCGCGCGCAATCCTGGGCAGGTGTTCGCGCTTCTGCGCCTCGGTGCCGTATTTCAGCAGCGCGGGCCCGAGCATGGAGATGCCGAAGCTCTGCAGCGGCACGCGGCAGTGCAGCCGCTGCATCTCGGCGCGCAGCACCCGTGCCTCGGCCGCGCTCAATCCGGCGCCGCCATACTCGCGCGGCCATTCCGGCACGGTCCAGCCCTGTTCAGCCATCCGCTGCAGCCACAGCCGCTGCGCCTCGGACTGGTAGCGGAACTTGTGGCCGCCCCAGCAGATGTCGTCCTCGTCCTGCATCGGCAGGCGCATCTCAGGGGGGCAATTGGCCTCCAGCCAGGCGTGTGCCTGCTGCCGGAACGTTTCCAGTGCGTCCAAGCTCGTCTCCTTGTTGTGCGCCTGTGGGCCCGTGTCCTGCGCTGTTGCCTGGCGGCCGGCAGAATCAGGGGCACTGCAACAGCAGTCTTGGTTTTCGAAAAACGTCGACAGCTACGCAGCGGCAGGAACTTTTATACAAGCGGCTTCTGGCATCGTCAATACTCCAAAACCTAAAATGGACGGCAGAGCGCTGTCATCAGGAAATGGAGGGAAGAGCCACGATGGGACTGGAAGCAGCCACGGCAAAGGCATTGCCGCGCTAATGCGGTGCAGCAAACGTGCGTGATATGCGGAATTTTCATGGCATGTATGGCCAAAATCGCGGGACTCGTGCCGCTTTGCGACCGCCTTGGAAGGGCTCGCCTCCCCGCTTTCGATGCCAGCTCGCCGCCTCGATTCCCTAGTTTCGAAACTGCTCAATGTCGCCACGCTCGAAAAACGAACGCTTGTGCTAGTATTTATCGAAGCCATACCAAAAACACGAAAAACATCCGGCATCGACCATTGGGCCGGACCCACAGCGGGAGACAACGTGACAACGCAGGCCGGCATGAGCGGCGCGCTGCTGGGCGAAGCCGCGGAGGCGGAGCAACAGCGCGCCGAACAGCATTTCCGCGACCATGTCGACCGCCACCTGCCGCGCAACGCGAAGGCGTTCCTGATCCATGGGATGCTTGGCATGACCGGTTTCCGGCTGGTGACCGCGCCCACCTTCGTGCCCGCTTATCTGTACCTGCTGTCGGGTTCGAAACTCACCGTCGGCCTCGTGCTCGCGGCCCAGTATGCCGGCATGGCAGCCTCGTCGATCTGGGGCGCGACGCTGATCGAGCATCGCCAGCGCGTGATGCCGCTGATCTACCTGGTGGGCTGGCTGGTGCGCGGCCAGATCCTGGGGCTGGGGCTGTCGGCGCTGCTGCTGAGCGGGCGCGGCGCGCTGGTGGCCGCGGCGGCTTTCCTGCTGCTGTTCGGGCTGCTCAACGGCGTGCAGAACGTCAGCTTCAACTACCTGACCTCCAAGATCATCCCGCTGGCACGGCGCGGGCGGCTGACTGCGCTGCGCAATTTCTTCGGCGGCCTCACCGCGGCGGCGGTGGCGTGGATGGGCGGGCGCTACCTGGTCGGCAACGATGTGTTCGGCAACGGCTATGCCGCCACCTTCCTGGCCGCCTTCGTGCTGACCAGCCTGGGGATCTCGGCGCTGGCGGGCATGCGCGAGCCGGCGCTGCACGACGTGCGCGTGCGCGCGGGCTTCGGCCGGCGCGTGCGTGAGTTGCCGGCGCTGCTGGCAGCCGACCGGGATTTCGTGCGCTTTTTCCTGGCGCGGGCACTGGTGGCACTGGGCATGATGGCGATGCCGTTCTATGCGATCTACGCCGGCCGGCTGCTGGGGCTGGATGGCGCCACGCTCGGGTACCTGAGCCTGGCCTACCTGCTGGCGCAGACGGGCAGCAATCTCGCCTGGGGCCGCGTCGCTGACAGGCATGGCTACCGGGTGGTGTTCCTGGCCAGTATCGCCACGTGGGTCGCCGCCACGGCGTGGCTGCTGGGGTGCGCCACGCTGCCGGGCTTCCTGCTGGCGTTCTGCGGCCTGGGCGCGGGCTTCGGCGGCTTCTTTATCTCGGCGGACAACCTGGTGATGGAGTTCGGGGCGCGCAAGGACCGGCCGATGCTGCTCGCCGTTTCCGACACGGCCACGTTCAGCATGATGGCCGTCGGTCCGGTGATCGGCGGGCTGCTGGCCCAGTCGGTGCACTTCCCGCTGGTCTTCGCCGTGGCCATCGCGGTCAAGCTGGCCGCCTTTGTGCTGGCACTTCGCATTGCCGATCCGCGGTCGCGCCGGAACCGGCCGGACCGCGCCGACGACATGGCCGGGCTGCGTGACTGAGGCATTGCCGGCCGATTCCCCTGTCCCCTTTCCCTGTCCCCTTTCCCTGTCCCCTTTCCCTGTCCCCTTTCCCTGTC
>NZ_JADGMP010000027.1:0-153699 GCF_015549295.1 Cupriavidus sp. IK-TO18 | reverse complement strand
CGCGTGGCCTCGTACAACCCGTGGGTGTCGCTGTACTGGCTGACCACCGGCAAGACCGTCGGCGGCATGTCGATGTATCCACAGGCCAACCTGCTCGACCGCGAAACGGCGCTGCGCCTGTGGACCGAGGCCAACACGTGGTTCTCATCCGAAGTGGGCAAGAAGGGCCAGATCAAGGTGGGCCAGCTGGCTGACCTGGCCGTGTTGTCGGCCGACTACTTCGCCGTGCCAGGCGACGACATCCAGGACATCACGTCCGTGATGACGGTGCTGGGCGGCAAGGTGGTCTATGGCGACAACGAATTCGGCAAGCACTCGCCGGAGATTCCGCCGGCGATGCCGGACTGGTCTCCGGCCCGTCATGGCAGCCAGTACCAGCCCCGCCCGACGGCCAAGGCAAAGCAGCTCGCGATGAACACCGCCTGCGGCTGCGCCAGCTCGTGCGGCGTGCATGGTCATGCTCACGCCAAGGCCTGGACATCGAGCGTGCCGACGTCGGACGAAAGCAGCTTCTGGGGGGCGCTGGGCTGCTCGTGCTGGGCGTTCTGACGTTCCCGGCCGCAAACGCATCTTGCCACCCCGCACCGTATTGAAACCGGGGACCCGCCATGCGTCCCTCGTCTTCTCCGCTGGCGGCAGCCGGCAATCCGTCCTACCTGCTGCCGCGCTGGGTGCGATGGATTGGCCTGCTGCTGCTTTGCGCGGCGTACCTGCAAGGCGGGCTGGTCAAGCTGTTGGACTTCTCCAGCGCAGTGACAGAGATGCAGCACTTCGGCCTGCCGCCCGCCGTGCCGCTGGCTGCGGCGACGATTGCGCTAGAGCTTGGTGCGTCGGCAATGATCCTGACCGGCTTCTGGCACTGGCTAGGCGCACTGGCGCTGGCGGCTTTCACGCTGATGGCCACGTTCCTGGCCAACCGGTTTTGGAGCGCCCCCCCGAGGCGCAGTTCATGATGGCTAACGCGTTCTTCGAACATCCGGGCCTGGTAGGCGGGTTCCCGCTCGTGGCGTGGGATGACCTTCGCACGCGGAGACAACCATGACGCAATCTGCCATCTCGGCGGCCAAGCCTGCGTCGGGCGGCACGTTTGCCCCGCTGGCCCAACCCACGTTTGCGGTACTGTGGGTGGCCACGATCCTCGGTAACATCGGCAGCTTCATGCGCGATGTGGCCAGCGCATGGCTGGCAACCGATCTTTCCACTTCACCGGCAGCGGTCCCCACGATCCAGGCGGCTGCCAAGTTGCCCGTCTTCCTGCTTGCGATTCCGGCCGGTGCGCCCTCCGACATCCTCGACCGGCGCCGCTTCCTGATCGTGATCCAGATTGGCCTGGCCATGGTCAGCGGCACGCTGATGCTGCTGGCGCGGCGCCAGGCGCTGAGCCGCCCCACGTGCGACACCTGCTCGGCCTGGGCTTGCCGCCGGCGTAACGTCGCAACGATTTTCTCCTCTCCAACCTTGTCTCATATGAAACTCTATCTCGTCTCCCTTGGCGCCGGCATCCTGGTCGGCATCATCTATGCATTGATGCAGGTCCGCTCACCTGCGCCACCCGCGATTGCTTTGATCGGGCTGCTGGGCATGCTGATTGGCGAGCAGGTGGTGCCGCCGGTCAAGCGCATGCTGGCGGGCGAGCCAGTCACCATTGCATGGTTCCGCGGCGAATGCGTCCCGAAGATTACGGGTACACCGCCGCCCAATGCGGACACGAACGTTGAAACGTCGGCATCCCTCCCCGCGCGTAGCCAGGAAGGGAACCAGTAACGGCATGAGTAGTTTCCGAAACCAACCCGATGCACTTACTGGCCGTACTAACGCAATCTCGCCCCGGCGCATTCACTTCGCCCTGGCTGCGTCTTTGTCCGCGGCCGCGGCACCTGCCGTGGCGGACAACAACGTCGCGATCTATGGCCGCCTGAACACGGCAATCGAGTATGCGACCGTGACCACCGCAACCGACGGTACCATGTTGGGCAATACGGCGCGCCTCACGAATAACCGCTCCGTGTTCGGCATGCGGGGCGAGGAACAGTTGGCGAATGGCATCAAGGCGATCTGGCAAATCGAAAGCGCCCTGGCGATTGATAACGGCACGGGGCAAATCGCCGCGCGAGATACCCGGCTCGGCCTTCAGAGCCCGTATGGCACCCTCTTCGTGGGCAACTGGGACACACCATACACAAGTGCAACCAAGAGCTACGACCCGTATTACCCCACCACTGCAGGTTACATGGCGCTGATAGGCAATGGCGCTGCGTCTACCAGCGACAATGTCCAGAACACCAGTTCGTTTGATCGGCGGCAGAAAAACTCGTTGCACTACCAGTCGCCGTCGTGGCACGGCTTGCGCGGCGCCATCGCCTGGGGACTGCCGGAAGAAAAGACAACGGTGCCGCGCAATCCCGCGCTGTATTCCTTTGCCACCGCCTATGACCGGGGCAACCTGAACCTGACGCTTGCCTATGAAATCCACCAGCACTATCAGACCAGCGGACGCAACGACGACGCAATGAAAGCTGGAATTTCCTACCAGTTCCCGTCGACGCGCATCAGTGCCCTGTATGAACGCCTGCACTATCGTACCGCCACTGGAGACCTTACGCGCAATGGCTACTATGTCTCGCTGATACAGCAGCTTGGCACCGGTAGCATACGCGCCGGCTTCGCCTTTGTCGGCAATGGCACCGGCACGGCTACGGAAACGATTGGATCCGTCCGCAGTGGTTCGGAGACCGGCGCATTTCAGGTAACCGTCGGCTATGACTATCCCCTTTCCAAACGAACCGCGCTATACGCTTACTACAGCCGCATCAACAACCGCAGTAACGCGAGCTATGACTTCGCCATCAACAACATCGGCATCAAGGCTGGCGCCGACCCGCAGACGTTCGCCATTGCGATGCGGCACAGCTTCTGACCGTCAGCGACCAATCTTCGTGGAGACCGCATTGACACCCGCACAGCTTCCCGACACGGGCCGCCGCGCTGATCTTTCGGGACCAGCGTTCGGCTGCATCCTGGCCTTCGTCACAGGCGATGTAGACGTGGTCGGGTTCATTTCGCTATTCGGCCTGTTTGCGGCACACGTGACAGGAAACTTCGTGCTGATCGGCGTCGACATCGCCGGTAATTCGACGGGCCTGCTCGCCAAACTGCTTGCGCTGCCGACCTTCGCCCCTGGCGGTAGCGGCCGCCAGGCTGACCGAATCGCGCATCGTGCGGGACAAACAATCGGCACCCTCGCTGTTGCTATTCGCCGAAGCCGCAGCGCTGGTTCTTTTCATCATTGCCGGACTCCACGCCTCTCCCATTTCCGATCCGGGTACGCCGGCGGCGGTCGGCGCCGGCATGCTCGCCGTAGTGGCCATGGGTATTCAGAACTCACGGTCCAGGACGTCTTTGTCAGACCTTGGCTCTTTCAGCAGAGCATTGCCGGCGCTCAACGCCTATACGAGGAAGCGGTGTGATAGCTCGCCCCACGATTGCAATAGTTGACGACGATGTCGCCGTCCGAAATGCCATGGGGCGGCTGCTGCGTTCCCTAGATTTTGGCGTGCAATTGTTCGGTGGCGGCCAAGAGCTACTGCGGTGCACTTCGCTGCGTTGCCTGTCCTGCGTGATCACCGACGCGAAAATGCCCGGCATGGACGGCTTCGCTCTGATAGAGGAACTGCGGGCACGCAATCTCGATATGCCCGTCATCTTCATGACTGCGTTTGCGCATGAGGGATTCGCTCAGCGTGCCACTGCAATGGGTGCGACGTGTGTTCTTTACAAGCCATTTCAAGACACGGACATGATCCAATGCCTTGAAAAGGCATTACGTCCCCGCAAAACGGGTTCTCCTTCTCCATGAGTATGTCGTGGGGGGTCGATGAGACCGCCTTACATCACCTTCGCCCTCTGCATAAGGTCTCCCCTACGCCATGGTCGCGCTTCTAAGGTCTTGAGACCGCAGCCGGACGGCGGGCTGCCCGTCAGTCTCAGAGGGAAGGAACACGAGCCCGAGAGTTTGCGCAAGTAGCACCAGATCGGCGAAACTCCGAGCCCTCATCTTTCGCATTGCCTGGCATCGATGAACTTTGACCGTCACCACGCTGATGCACATGGCGACGGCAATCTCCTTGTTTGTCAAGCCTGATGCGGCATGCGCCATCACCTCACACTCACGTGGCGTCAGGGAACGGTAGCGGTCGCGCACTGCAGCCAATCGACGCACGCGCTCGAGTCGCAAGCTTTCCTTTTGAATTGCCGCCGTGACGGCATCGAGGAGTTCCTGTTCACGGAGCGGCTTGGAAAGAAAGTGCTCTGCTCCCGCCTTCATCGCGGCAACCGTCATCGGAATGTCCCCGTGGCCGGTCATGAAGATGATAGGAACATGAATACCAAGCTCTGCCATCCGGGCTTGCACATCCAGGCCACTTTGCCCCTTCAGCCGCACATCGAGAACCAGGCAGCAAGGAGCATCCGGGAATCCGAATGCAAAGAGCTCGGCGGCGGAGCCGAGCAGCACGACTTCAATCCCGACTGAACGGAATAGACTACCGAGCGCGTTCCGCACCTGCGAGTCATCATCAACGACAAGGACCACCGCCTCGTCCTGCGGCGCTGATTCAGCGCGCGTCGGTTGTACAGCAATCACGGTAGGGCCTCCACTTGGCATCAACATCAGAAGCGCGAATCGCCCGCAGGCTCCATGCGGGGAGATACGACGCAGCCGACAGCAATGTAGTGCTACACCAGCCCTTTGGCTTGAACGCGTGTGCTCTCTATTGTCTTATTGTGCTCAGCCCAGGCGAGATAGCGGCTGGCAAGCGCTGGCAACTGGACGGACCTAGTCCTGCCGACCACTCCGCCAGTCACCCGGCGACAGACCAAGTTTCCTGGAGAAGCTACGTGTTAGATGGCTCTGGTCCGCAAATCCGCACGATGCAGCAATCCCGGCTATCGACAGGTCCGTGGCGCGCAGCAGTGCCGCAGCCCGCTCGAGGCGACGCTCCAGCAACCATTCGTGTGGTGTTTTTCCAGTACTTTGCCGAAATGCCCGGGAAAAATGACTTCGGGACAATTGACACGCATCAGCGACCTCCGCAATGGACACATTTCCGTCGTCCAGTCGCGCTGCGAGGAACTCTTGCGCCCGCGCGAGTATGCGCGGCGAAAGTCGGCCAGTGGAGCGAAGGCGGCCAGGGTTGACACCTCCATAGTGCTCGACCAGGTAGGTGCCAATCGCGTGCCCGAGTTGATCGATAAACAACCTGCTGGCACCGTGCGGCCGCGCGAGCGCAGGTAAGAGCGCCTGGGCGAGATGGGCCAGCACGTCGTCCTCCCGCGCCGCGGCATGTCGAAGTTCAATGCCTGCAGGACAGCCGAGTTCAAGCGCCGTACGCTCCATGAAGGGGCGCGGCAGTTCGATGAGAATGAAATCGAACGTCCCGTACATATCCGCCTTGTAGTCATCCTGGAAGTTCCGCAGATAGATGGAACCTGCCTCGAATGCATGCATGTTCGCCTGATTCGGATGAAAAATGCGTCGACGATGGCCTTCCATCAGTGAGACACCAACCAGGAACCCTCGTGCTGACGCTGGGGTCACTACCTGACTCACCCGTTCAATCACGGAACTTTTGCGGTAGAAATGAAGATCGCCGGCGGCAAGCGCTTGATCGTATCGCAATGCCTCCGACAAGCACCCTAATGAGTCGCGCTGAATGGCCGGCCCGGAAGATTCGTGAGTAGATGTGGAGAGTCGCATGGCCTGGTAGTTATGATCGTCGCGCCAAGCCAAACACGACTGGGCGACCTTGAATTACTAAAAATACCATTAACGCTGGCAGCTCGAAAAGCGCCCGCCTTCGTGCAATCAAACGACTGCTTAGTGAACATCCTATCACCGCCAAACCATATAGCAGGACGCTGCTGCTTCAATGGCTCTCGACGTAGCGCACCGCCCCATGGCCTGTCGCGCTATATCGGTCGCTCGGTCATCTTCAACCAAGATCCGGGACACGCCCTGGGTGAAGCGAAGCGAAAGTGTCACAGGGCCTCGGGACCTGCCAGTGCGCCGAGGCGCTGGAGTAGTCATGCAAGCAGCAGTCACCGGCGAATACTGAAGGACGTCAATCCGCCTGGTGGCGAGGTGATCCGCGGGGCTTCGGCGGCGCGGTTAGATCATCTTGCAGCAGCGCGTTAGCTTGCCGAGGCTCGCTACTGCAGGCTGGTCTGACGAACATTGAGAGATTCTTGCAGGATTGGATGTACGAACCCCATGGGCAGCCCGCCGCAGCATGCCCGAGGCGCCCGCATAACGTGCAATAGTGGTCCATGGCAAATACCTATCCTTGATAGCTGGATGTTGGTACGTCCAGTATCGAAGGAGCACCCGACTGCCGCCTATCAGAAGACGCTGATTGTAGTGTCAGCGCGGTGGCGCGCCATTTGTCCGGCGCACCCTTGCTCGCGTAGGTACACAACGACAGGCAATGTCAGGGCTGGCTGACAGTACTCGGCATGTCGGTGTCGCGAACAGCGCGCCGTTGTGCCGTCGCAACCGTCGCAGGCGAACCATTGTTGCGCAATGGCAAGGCCTTGGAGTGACGTTCGCAACAGAAACTGACTGCGGGTGCGACAGCCTTCGCCCACCAGCGCCGATACCCAAAAAGCGGAGCCAGCAAGGTGCCGGCGTGATTAGCTTCCGTGTACGGCCTGTCCCAGTGCCGCCCGCGCGGCTGCGTGACAGAGCACGCCAAAGCGCTGCGCGTTGTCGCCCCACTCGCAGCCGCTCGAGTCCTGATAAGGCGTCCCCGTCCGGTCATAGAGCGCCGGGCAGTCGATCAGCCATACCGGCAAGCCGGAATCCGGCATCGAACCTGCGATCAGGCGGACTGTGGCCCCAGGCAGCAATTCCCCAAGATCGGCTGCCTGCCGCGGTGCGTCGAGACAAGCCAAGGCTTCAGGATAAGCGGGCATTATCAGGCGCACGTCGATCCCAAGCCGGGCTACTGCCGCCGGGAGCGCGCCGCAGACGTCTGCCAGGCCGCCTGTCTTGGCGAGAGGAACAATCTCCGACGCCACCAGTAACAAGTGCAGGGTGCTTTCGCCGCCGCATGGCGCGCGCACAGCATCGACCATTTCGTCCATACCGGCTCCCCCCTACTTTGCTTGTTCTCTATTCTTTGCGCCGTGACTGCCGAGGAATTGATCGGCGTCAAACCGGAAGGTATTGTTTCCGGTCCGCAGGATGCGCGACTGGTCGAGCGTTCGACGTATGCGCTGCCCTCCTCCTCGACCGGGCAGCGCCGGCCCCTAACCATAAATATAGTTAGCCCTGATCGGCGCATACCTGATTGGCGCTTGCCTGCGCCATCCATGCGGCAAAGCGAGTCTGGCATATCGTCAGGCAGGCACTCCGCACCGTTTCGAGTCGCCTTGTCGACGCCGCCAACCGACCGGAAGTTCAATTGAGCGACATTGTGCGGTGCACATGGGCCGTGCGATGTTGGCATCGGCACGCACCTCGCGCCACGAGCGCGAAAAGAGGCCCTTGCGATTCGTCACGGAATAGCTCGGAATATTGTTTGATGTGGAACAAGAGGGCAGGGTCCATGCGGGCTTCAATAGATTCAAGCTCGCTCGGAGAGAGGCTCGAAGAGCTGGGGCCCGCGAGCCGTGACCTGATCCAGCGCTCCGTGCACGAGGCCGCCAAGCTCATCAAGGAAGGCAAGGGTGCTACCCACTATGGGATCGCCAGCGCGATCGGGCGAATTTGCCAGGCTGTTGTGCATGACACCTGTCTCATCCTCACGGTCGGTGTCGTGCACGCAGAAGTTGAAGGCGTGCCAGAGGTATGTCTGTCGCTGCCGATGGTGGTCAATGGCAGCGGCGCGCGGTTACTGGCCTATCCGGAACTCAACCCCACCGAGCGCGAGGGCCTGCGGCGGAGCGCGCGCATTGTCAAGGAAGCAACGGACAGCGTACTCCTCGACCAGTAGGGACATGGCGCACGCTCCGGACAACCAGTACAACGCCGCGGCACAGGAGGCTCATCATGGCTATCTCACGCCCAAAGGGTTCGCCGCAAGCAAGCTCACCTGCGGCGAATCCGGCTACACCGACAGGGCATCTCAGACATCTCTGGAAATTTCTCGTTCCGGTGGCCATCGGCATCGTCTTCTGGTTCTTGCCGGCGCCGGCAGGCCTCGAGACCAAGGCATGGCACATGTTCGCGGTGTTTGTCGCCACCATCGCCGGCATCATGACTGCACCTCTACCGATGTCGGCGGTAGCCATTATCGGCGCCACGGCGGGCGTGCTGGTTGGCGTCGTGTCCTTCGCCGACGTCACCAAATCCACGGGCACGGACCTCGTCTGGCTGGTGATGCTCGCCTTCTTCATCTCCCGAGGCGTGATCAAGACCGGCCTGGGGCGCCGCATCGCACTCCTGTTCATGCGGCTGTTGGGTAAGCGAACGATCGGACTGGGATATGGACTGGCTCTGACCGAACTCCTTATCTCGCCCGCTATGCCGAGCATCACGGCCCGCGCCGGCGGAGTAATGCTGCCGATTACCCGAGCGATGGCGGAAGTCCTCGGCAGCCATGCCGATGACCCCCAATCGCAAGGCAAGGTGGGAAGTTATCTTATCCTCTGCGCCTTCCACGCGAACATTATCACCGCAGGCATGTTCATCACGGCGATGGCCGGTAATCCGCTTGCAGTCAAGCTGGCCGCGGACCAGGGCGTCTCGATCAGTTGGCTCGACTGGGCGGTGTCAGCATCTGTCCCCGGTTTGCTGTGCCTTGCCATCATTCCAGTCGCCCTTCTGTGGATTGTCCAACCGCAGATTCGCCGAACACCGGATGCGACGGCCTTGGCACAGAGAGAACTCATAGCCATGGGCCCGGTTTCCGCCAAAGAAATCATCATGGCGGCAATCTTCCTTGGATTGTTGGTGCTCTGGATTTTCGGCGCGGACTTTGGCATCGGCGCGACGCTGGCTGCCGCCCTTGGGGTCTGTCTGCTGCTCGCCACCGGCGTACTGACCTGGCAGGACGCTCTTAACGAAAAATCCGCCTGGGACACCATGATCTGGATCGGCCTGCTGATCATGCTGGCCTCCAAACTCAATGAATTCGGCATGGTTTCCTGGTTCGGCAAGGAGTTCGGAGCACATCTGGAGGGCTTCCCGAGGCTGGCGGTCTATATGATGGTGGCAGCGATCTACTGCTACGTGCACTATTTCTTCGCTAGCGCCACGGCACATATCAGCGCCCTCTTTCCCCTCTCCATGGCGCTCATGGTCGCTGCCGGCATCCCGCCATTCACTGCAGCCGTCTCCCTCGGTGTCCTGAGCAACGTCAATGGTTGCCTGACCCAATACGGCATCGGCTCCGGTCCGGTCATGTTCGGCGCTGGCTATGTCACCCAGGGGCAATGGTGGAGGGCTGGCTTCTTGATGAGCCTGATCTATATGGTTGTATGGCTGGTCGTCGGCCCGCTTTGGTGGAAGGTGCTTGGCCAGGTTTAAGAAGTGCAAGAAGTGCTCCGGCAAGGGAAAGCACGCCGGGGCTCATGATGGTCCAGCTCATTGCTGGCAGCAGCATTGCGGACGCCCGGCTGATATGCAACCCCTGTTGCGTGCTGATTTATTTTGGAGAAATGTCATGGCCATGACCACGATATCGATTGCGTCCACGATCGTTTCAAGAACGTACTCTGTCGGTCGCGCCCTTCTTGGCTCTCTCTTCCTGTTTTCCGGACTCCTCAAGATCGACAGCTTTGCGGCCTATTCTGCGTGGATTGCCAGTGCCGCACTACCGAACCCCGATTTGCTGCTCGTGCTAACCATCGTGATTGAAATTGGTGGTGGACTGACCTTGATTTCAGGCTGGAACGCTCGGTGGGGAGCGCTTCTTCTTGCACTCTTCCTGATACCCACCACGATCATCTTCCACGGCTTCTGGCGCGCCGACCCCGCAGACTTCCTGAATCAGCTTAATCATATCCTGAAGAATGTCTCAATCCTGGGCGGGATGCTGGTGGTATTCGCCATTGAATCATCACGTAGCCAGGCAAGAGTCCCGTAGCAGATGCATGGCGATAGAAGCTTGCGACAGTCCGGACACAGCAGGACGAACGGCGGCAGGCAATGAAACCCGGGGTACGAGGGCTGGGGGGCAGAGCATCGTGCCTGGCTTCGCCGGCTGGAAGGAGAGCGCCATGAGCAACGATGCAGAGCAGGGCCGGCTTGACGCTGCGCAGGCGGGCCGCGCGGCGTGGAAAAAATGGGGGCCCTATCTTAGCGAGCGGCAATGGGGAACGGTGCGCGAGGACTACAGCGAGAACGGCGACGCCTGGAACTACTTTACCCATGACCAGGCCCGATCGCGCGCGTACCGGTGGGGCGAGGACGGCCTCGGTGGCATCAGCGACGACCACCAGGTGTTGTGCTTCGCGCTAGCGCTGTGGAATGGGCGCGATCCAATCCTGAAGGAGCGCGCCTTCGGCTTGGCCAACAGCGAGGGCAATCATGGCGAGGACGTGAAAGAAGCCTATTTCTATCTCGATTCCACGCCGACGCACTCGTACATGAAGTATCTGTACAAGTATCCGCAGAACGCCTATCCATATACCGATCTCGTCGAGACCAACCGCCGCCGCGGCAAGCAAGAGGCCGAGTACGAGTTGCTGGACACCGGCGTGTTCGACGAAAACCGGTACTTTGACGTCTTTGTCGAATACGCGAAGGCGGCGCCCGAGGACGTGCTGGTGCGCATCAGCGTTTTCAACCGCGGTCCGGACGCGGCGCCGCTGCACGTGTTGCCGACACTGTGGTTCCGCAACACATGGTCACACCCCGGGGGCGGATCGAAGCCGATCATCGAGCGCGTCAGTCCCTCTGGGCCAGCGGCGGTCCGCGCCCGTCACAGCGATACGTTGTTTCAGGAATCGCTGGGCGAGTATTACCTCTACTGCGACGCTGACGTGCCGCTGCTCTTCACCGAGAATGAGAGCAACAACACCCGGCTGTTCGGCACGGCCAACACGTCGCCCTACGTGAAGGACGGTATCCATAACTTCATCGTGCACGGCGATGCCGCGGCGGTGAATCCCGCGCAGCAGGGAACCAAGGCAACCCCTCACTATCAGCTGAACATTAGCGGTGGTGCTTCGCATATCGTGCGCTTGCGGCTGACGACCCGGGCGCCAGGCGCGGCATCCGCGCCCTTCAGCGATTTCGACACGGTGTTCGCCGCCCGGCTGGAGGAAGCCGATGCCTTCTACGCGTCGATCACGCCGCCCACCATTCACGGCGACACGGACCGGGTAAGCGTCATGCGCCAGGCGCTCGCCGGCATGCTCTGGACCAAGCAGTACTTCTACTATGACGTTGGCGCCTGGCTCGACGAGCACGGCGCCGGTTCACGGTTGCCAAGAGTGGAGCGCAGACAGGTACGAAATAGCGAGTGGGCACATATGTTCAACGACGACATCATCTCAATGCCGGACAAATGGGAGTATCCCTGGTACGCCGCGTGGGACCTGGCATTCCACATAGTTCCGCTGAGCATGGTCGATCCCGACTTCGCCAAGCAACAGCTCGACCTGATGCTCCGAAACGACTATCTGCATCCGAATGGCCAGCTTCCCGCTTACGAATGGAACTTCGGCGACGTCAATCCGCCCGTGCATGCCTGGGCGACGATGCAGCTCTATACCCTCGACAAGGAGCGACGCGGTGGCCGGGGCGACGTCAACTTCCTCAAGTACGCCTTTGCCAAACTGCTGGTCAACTTCACCTGGTGGGTCAACCGCAAGGACCGCACGGGGGCCAATGTCTTCGAGGGCGGCTTTCTTGGGCTCGACAATATCGGCGTGTTTGACCGCTCGTCGCCACTGCCCACAGGCGGGTACCTGGATCAGGCGGACGGTACGGCGTGGATGGTGTTTTTTAGCCAGCAGATGCTGAGCATTGCGGTCGAGCTTGCGTTGCATGAACCGCTCTACGAGGAGTATGTTGAGAAGTTCTTCCAGCACACGGTATTCATTGCCGGCGCGCTGGATAGCGTTGGCGAGCAGAAGGACGAAATGTGGGACGAAGAGGATGGCTACTTCTACGACGTGCTGCGTTTCCCCGACGGCAGCGCAACGCGCCTTAAGGTGCGCTCTATCGTCGGGCTGCTGCCGCTGGCCGCGGTGGCCGTGTTCGAAGAAGACATTCTCGCCAGGCTTCCGAAATTCCGAGAGCGTGCCAGGCTGTTCCTGGGGCGTCACCCCGAGCTAGTCGCCAACATGCACCTGCCCCAACGGCCCGGCGTCGCCAACCGTCGCATGCTGGCAATCGTCGGCGAGCAGAAGCTGCGCCGGATTCTGGCGCGCATGCTGGACGAAAATGAATTCTTCAGCCCCCATGGCATTCGCGCGCTGTCACGTTTCCATTTCGAGCATCCTTATGTCTTCCGCCATGCAGGCCAGGAGTATCGCGTGGCCTATGTGCCCGGCGATTCGAACACCGGCATGTTCGGAGGCAACTCCAACTGGCGCGGGCCGGTGTGGATGCCGATCAACTACCTGCTCTACACGTCGCTGATACGCCTGTATGCCTACTTCGGCGAGGACTTCAAGATTGAGTGCCCGACCGGGTCTGGCCGGATGATGACGCTGCTCGACGTGGCGAAGGAACTGGGCGAACGCCTGAGCCGGCTCTTCCTGCGCGATGGCGACCAAGGCAGGCCCATCCATGGCGCAGCGCGCAAGTTCCGCGACGACCCGCACTGGCGCGACCTGGTGCTGTTCTATGAATATTTCCACGGCGACACCGGCGCCGGGATCGGCGCCAGCCACCAGACCGGCTGGACCGGCTGCGTCGCGCGCATCATCCAGGCAAATTGCGTATTGTCGAAAGACATGCTGCTCACGCCGGGCGCGCAGGTAGCGCTCTTGCGAGCGCTGGGGGCCGCCCACAAGGAATCGGAGCCCCCAACGCCCGGTAGCACTATAGATCCCCAGATGGGAACCTAAGGGAGGACTGCTGTGCTGACGCCTCGCTATCCAGCGCTTTACCAACTCAACACTCGGGTTCGGCTTACCGAAATGTCGCAGTCGCTTGGCCGTGCCGCCACGCTGGACGACATCACCGACACCGAACTGGACCGCCTGGCGGACATGGGCTGCGACTGGCTCTGGTTGTTGAGTGTTTGGCAGACCGGGCTTGCCGCACAGCGCGTCTCGCGCGGCAACGTGGCGTGGCGGCACGAGTTCGAGCAAACGCTGCCCGACCTGTGCGAGGAGGATATCGCCGGTTCCGGCTTTGCGATCAAGAGCTACACCGTGCACAACGGTCTCGGCGGTAACGAAGCGCTGGCCCGCCTGCGCGTGCGCGCGCGACAGCGCGGGCTGCGCCTGATGCTCGATTTCGTGCCGAACCACATGGCCCCCGATCACGCGTGGATCGACGAGCAGCCGGACTATTTCGTCCATGGCAGCGAAGAGGACCTGGCGCGTTCACCCCGCAACTATTGCCGCATGAACACGAAGAACGGACCGCTGCTCCTCGCCTACGGCAGAGACCCCTACTTCGATGGCTGGCCCGACACGCTGCAGCTTGACTACGGCAACCCGCAACTGCAGCAAGCGATGATCGCCGAACTGACACGCATCGCCGGCCAGTGCGACGGCGTGCGCTGCGACATGGCCATGCTCGTCTTGCCCGAGGTGTTCGAGCGCACCTGGGGCATCCGAGCCGACTTGTTCTGGCCGAAGGCGATTGGGGCGGTGCGGCGCCAGCATCCCGGCTTCCTGTTCATGGCCGAGGTGTACTGGGATATGGAATGGACGCTTCAGCAGCAGGGCTTCGACTATACCTATGACAAGCGCTTGTACGACCGCCTGCGCGAACAGCGTGCCCGCCCGGTGCGCGAGCACTTCGGTGCGGACATGGCCTACCAGGACAAGCTGGCGCGCTTTCTGGAGAATCACGACGAGCCGCGCGCCGCATCAATCTTTGCACCCGAAGTCTATCCCGCGGCCGCCGTGCTGACATTCCTCTCGCCGGGCCTGCGCTTTTTCCATCAAGGGCAGTTCGCGGGCCGGCGCACACGCATTTCGCCGCATCTGGTCCGCGCCCCGGAGGAGCCGGTCGACGGAGCGCTCGCGCAGTTCTATGCCCGGCTGCTTGCCGTGCTGCGCCAACCGGTGCTTCGGGAGGGCAATTGGTCCTTACTGGAATGCATTCCCACCTGGGCCGAAAACAAGTCCGCCGACAATTTCATTGCATTCCGCTGGGTCGGGACTTCTCACGAGTGGATGTTCGTCGCCGTAAACTACTCGCCGCAGCAAAGCCAGTGCTTCATGCAAACGCCCTTCCCGGAACTGGGGGACCGGACCATACGACTTGAGGACCGGCTCAGCTCGGCTGTCTATGACCGACAGGGCGCTGACCTGCGCGCCCGTGGTCTCTTTCTGGACCTGCCTCCCTGGGGCTATCATGTTTTTGCTATAAAAGGAATTGATTAACAGGTTCAGGTTCACCAGGCGCTCCGAGAAGGCTAAGCCGGGTAGGCAGCGGCTAGTTCAGCACCTAGCTGGCGCGTTCATTGAAGGAACGCCTCAGCCGCAGTCTGCCGTCAAGTCCATAGACAACCAGTTCGGCTCGCTCGAGCTCAGCGATACCTATCCCCGCTTCTATAGCTTCATTCAGCGAAACGCAGAACTCGTACACGTCGGGCCTATCCTCGGCGCGGACGCACCAGCCAAGATGGGCTGGCATCACACAAATATTCATCGATGACATGGTTACCCCCTCAAAGACCGCTTATCGCGCGAGAAGGGAAAGACTTCATGGCGATCGCGGCTTTTGGTCCAATTCATCGTTGGTGAACCGAGACCGTTTCACACTCGGAAGCGCAACGGGTCCAGAAGGCAAGCTAATTTTCCATGCACGAAGTAAATTCTCAAAATTTATCTGAGCACGCGCTTGATGTAATGGAAGCGGCAACTTCACGGATAATTCGAGCGCTTTCTCTGTCAACTTGTAGCGAGTATGATTCCGGCGAACGATTTTCATGGTGGAACTGCGGCAAATCAGGCCCTCCTTAAGCAGATGATTCTTGGCCCTGGTGAACTCATCACCCGTCAACGCATTCATGGCTACTACCTGCGATCGGCTCAGTGCTTCTTCACCCCGCAAGGTAGCGAGCAGGATATTGCAGCATTCAATTGTCGCTCGCTTCGGTTTCATAGGTCTGAGAAGTTCAATCTGCGTCCTACACTTCCATAGCGTAGTCATCGGACATGAAGTCGAGTTGCTGTAGGTCAAAGAACGCCGTACTGGCCGTGCTGTATCCGCGCCCGCGCGGCGGCGATGTCGGCCAGTTACCCGTGGCAGGTTGCGGCGGACCATAACGCTGTGCCTTCGCGAAATCGGCAAGGAAAGGGAGCCAAACCCCGATTGAGAACTAGCTAGCCGGGGGCAAGGCGTGAAGAAAGCCGCATCTCTGCGCCGCTAGCGGAATCGTTGATGAAACACCTCATCAGCCGCTTGCCCAGAGGGCAACAGATGCGATGGTCGATTCAGCGGTGCGCACTCCCTGCTGCAAACACGAATGGATCTGCCTGGCGGTTAGGCTCGACCCCAACTTTACCTGGCGCCACTACATAGAATGGTTGCAGGGTGACTGAAAGGGGTTCGAGATGCCTACTATGGAGAACATTTCGATTTCCATCTCGAGTCGGCCGTCGTGGCGAGGCGAGCCGACGGAAATGTGCGAGCACAAGGGCATCGGCCATCCCGATAGCCTATGCGATGGGGCTGTCGAAGCTGCGGCCCGCGCCTTGTGCCGCGCCTACCTCGAAGCCTATGGAGCAGTCCAGCACTTCAATCTGGACAAGGCCCTACTCATTGGTGGCATAAGCGCGCCAAGGTTCGGCGGTGGCAAAGTGCTGCGCCTAACGCGGTTGATAGTTTCCGGCCCTGTTACCGAACTCCCGTCGGCCAAGGCCGAGCTAATTGTCGAGCAGGCCATTCGCGAGTACCTGGCAATGTCCTTGGGCGGTATTGGCAATGACATCGGCATCGAGCCCATCCTCCGCCCCTCAGCCCCGAACCTTCGGCGTGTGGCCAATGCAGCGTCTCTTCCGCTGTCCAATGACACATCCTTTGGCGTCGGCTATGCGCCACACTCATCACTTGAGAGAGCGGTGCTCCTGGTTGCCGACCTTCTGCGCTCACGTTCCGACAGGGGAATGTTTGAGGCGGCTGGCCTCGATTACAAGGTGATGGGGAGTCGGCTGGGTGAGCATCACCGTCTCACGCTTGCCCTGGCGTTTGTCGACCGATACGTCCAGGACGTCGACGACTACTTCATCCTCAAGGGGCGAATTGGGTCGTATCTGGCCGAGCACATCGGCGCTGAATGTGAGATTGCAATCAATACCCTCGATCGCAGGGATGCCTGCGACGAAAGCGGGATTTACCTGACGGTCACGGGCTTAAGCGCTGAGCATGGTGATGACGGCCAGGTTGGCCGCGGTAACCGGGTCAATGGCCTGATTACTCCCTATCGGCCAATGTCGCTGGAGGCCGCAGCTGGCAAGAACCCGGCGTCACATGTGGGCAAACTATACAACGTGCTCGCCCATCGACTAGCCACTCGTATTCAGGCAAGCGTGGATGGCGCGGATGAAGTCACCGTCCGGCTCCTCTCCGGTATTGGACGCCCCATCAACCAGCCACAACTGGTTGCCATTGATATCGTGGCCGAGCGCGGCCTGTCGAGCGCTCAGGCGCAACAAGTTCGTGAACTGGTGTCGCAACAGCTGGCGGAGCTTCCTGCCTTGGTCAATGAGCTGGTCAATGGCTCGGTAGCGGTTTTCTAGGCCCGGAATATTGGGAAGCCGAGCAACCTCGGCGCCGGCATCAGCGGGCCGAGCGGCTTCCGCAGCCTTCAGTGCCTGCATATGTGGCGTTCGACATCCATTAGCAGAACTGCTACCCCCGCTCGCCCCACCACCAATGAATGCTTGATCCAAATCAAGAAGCAAGTCGACTGGTCGCCCAGAATGAAAATGTAATTTATGCGCGTTAGGTTCTCCTAGTCGCCCCGAGGAGAGGATGGAATGCTGGGGGCATTACGGCGTCACCGGCGCCGAGGCAGCTCCAACTGCCACCGCGGGTCCAGCCGCCCGCCAGCAGATCGTGCGCGAACCAGTCTGTGGCATGGAGATTTCGCCTCACAAGGCCGCTGCCAGCACGGAAGTCGACCAGAAGCGATATTGGTTCTGCTCCCCACGCTGTGAGCAGGCTTTCCTTGCCAACCCGGCGAAATATATTCTTCACGCCGTTGGTAGGCCTAGCTCGGCTGATTCCTCTAGCAGTCCTGGCCGCCCACCGGGCGTCGCTCCTATCCCCGCGGCGACGCCTCTTCATGCACGGTGGTCATAGACACGGACACGGACCGGATGGCTCCACAAAGGACACGAAACCCGAAGGAGAGCAATGATGCAACCCGAAACACAATCCAGCTACGGCCTCTGGTCTCTGGTCATTATCAACTCCGCTGTCTTCATCATCTTCGCCTTCAGCTTTACCAGGCCGAAGACCCAGCGCGACTGGCGCTCGTTTGGCGCGTTCTCAGCATTCGTTGTGGCGCTCTTTACGGAGATGTATGGAATTCCGCTGACCATCTATCTCCTGCTGCCGTGGCTTGCGGCGAGGTTCCCGGGAATCGACTTTCTCTCTCATGATGCCGGTCATCTTCCCGAGATGATTTTCGGCTGGAGCGGCAACCCGCACCTGGGGCCATTTCACATCGCTAGCGACATCTTGATTTTTGGCGGATTCATCATGCTGTCTTCCGCTTGGCGCATTCTGTACCTGGCCCAGCAGCAGCACCGCCTGGCGACCACAGGCCTCTATGCGCGCATGAGGCATCCCCAGTATGTCGCTTTCGTCCTGATTATGTTCGGCTTTCTCCTGCAATGGCCGACGATAGTCACCCTGGTGATGTTCCCCATCCTGGTCTGGATGTATGTTCGACTGGCTAAGTCAGAGGAGCAGGACGCATTGGCCGAGTTCGGGCAGGCTTATGAGGAATATCGTCAAAAAACACCAGCGTTCATTCCACACATGTCAGGCCGAGATGTTCCTCAGGCGCGTCGTCCTCATTGAATTCAACCGTAATTTTCCTTGCACCCGGAGGCTGTCATGAAGCCCTTCACGACTGGTGTGACGCTATCCGCCACGGTCGTGCTGTTCTACGTTCTATGCACGCTCGTTTGGATGGTTCTTCCTGAGCCCTTCATGAATTTCATGAATGCGCTCTTTCACGGCCTCGATTTCCGGCGCCTTCGGACCGGCGAACCGGTTTCCTGGTGGTCCATCATCTATCCAGCCTTTGTGTTTGCAGTGTGGTTCTTTGCTGCCGGCGCTTTCTTTGCATGGTTACACAACAGCCTTCAAGGAGAGACCTGACAGCTCTTTCCGAGCTCGTTTCACGTCCGGGCCGGCGGCCAGCTGCGAAGTAGGGGGTGCCGTCGAGTTTTCTTGGTCCGGAAAATTCAAAGCACCATTGGAGGGCGCAACTCTCATCCGCCACGAATCGGTCAGGTCGGTCACTAAGCTGGCTCAGAGGACGTTAAGCGGGATTTTCAGATAGCGAACGCCATTCGCATCGGGCGGCGGCAACTTCCCGGCTCGGATATTGACTTGCACCGACGGCAGAAGCAGCGTCGGCATCGCCAGCGTCGCATCGCGCGCCTGGCGCATGGCCACGAACTGTTCCTCGTTCACGCCGTCATGCACCTGGATGTTGCCTTCACGCTGAGCGTGCACCGTCGTCTCCCATGCGGGCCCCCGCCCCTCGGGCGGATAGTCGTGGCACATGAACAGCCGTGTGTTGCCCGGCAGGTCCAGCAGCTTGCGGATGGAGCGATACAAGTCGTGCGCGTCGCCGCCCGGGAAATCGCAGCGAGCCGTGCCGACGTCCGGCATGAACAGCGTATCGCCGACAAAGACCGCGTCCCCAATCTGGTAAGCCATGTCGGCGGGTGTATGCCCTGGCACGTGAATCGCCCTGCCGGTGAGGCCGCCGATGGCAAACGTCGCACCGTCGTGAAACAGGTGGTCGAACTGCGATCCGTCGAGCTGGAACTCAGGCTCCAGGTTGAAGAGCTTCTTGAAGACCCCCTGTACGTTGCGGATGTTTTGGCCTATTGCTATCTGGCCACCTAGGTGTTTCTTCAAATAGGGCGCGGCAGACAAATGGTCGGCATGCGCGTGCGTCTCGAGAATCCACTCGACTCGCAGCTCATTCGCGCGCACAAACGCAACGACCTTATCGGCACTTGCCGTCGACGTCCGCCCCGCCTTCGGGTCGTAGTCCAGCACCGAGTCGATGATGGCGCACTCGGGGTGCCCCTCCTGAAAGACCACGTACGTCACAGTCCAGGTCGCCGGGTCGAAGAACGGCTGGATAGTCGGGTGCATGCTCGCCTCCTTAAATGCAGTACACTCTATTCACATACATTATATTCTTCAATATACTATACATAGGCAAAGTGTGGACAACCTATGGATCAGCTTCACTCCGTCATAGACCTCGCCACCATGCAAGCTGCTGCGGCGAACGCCTGTTCCCTGCTCAAGGTACTAGCCAATCCCGACCGCCTGATGCTGATGTGCCGCCTGTCCCAAGGCGAGCTATCTGTCGGTGAACTGGAGGAGCAGCTCGGCATCAGGCAGCCGACGCTGTCTCAACAGCTCGGCGTGTTGCGCGAGAACAACCTGGTGGCGACGCGCCGTGACGGCAAGAACATCTTCTATTCGGTGGCGAGCACCCAGGCGCTTGCCGTCATGGCGGTCCTTTATGAACAGTTCTGTGCCAACCCCAATCAGGAGGCGACATGCTGATTGACCTCGCTAATTTCACGCCCGGCCCGTCACTGGTCGGCGGGCTCATCATCGGTGTGGCAGCCGCCGTGCTGCTGCTGTTCAACGGTCGCATTGCCGGCATCAGCGGCATCTTTGGCGGCCTGCTCAGCCTGCCTCGAAAGGACATGGCCTGGCGCCTGGCCTTCCTTGCCGGCCTGGCTGGCGCTCCTGTCATTGCGAGCCTGCTCGGCAAGCCGGCCGTTGCGGATATCCAGGCAAGCTGGGGCGAAATCCTGGTCGCCGGCTTCATGGTAGGCCTTGGCACTCGCTACGCCAGCGGCTGCACCAGCGGTCATGGCGTGTGCGGCATCTCGCGCGGTTCCATCCGCTCGCTGGTCGCCACCCTGACCTTCATGATGGCGGGATTTCTGACCGTCTTCGTGCAACGGCACTTGATTGGAGGCTGATATGACCGCCATTACTGCACTCCTGGCAGGCCTGCTATTCGGCATTGGCCTGATGATCTCCGGCATGGCCAACCCGGCCAAGGTGCTGGATTTTCTTGACCTTGCAGGAACGTGGGACCCCTCCCTCGCTTTTGTGATGATCGGTGCCATCGCCATTGGCTCGCTCGCCGTCCTCATCGCCAAGCACCGCAATCGCTCCTTCCTTGGGCTGCCTGTGCAACTGCCGGCCAGCACGACCCTGACGCTTCGGCTGGTACTGGGAAGCGCCGCCTTCGGTGTCGGCTGGGGTCTGGCCGGCTTCTGTCCTGGCCCCGCGCTAGTGGCCCTAGGCGCGGGCTATCCGAAGGCCGTCGGCTTTGTGGCGGCCATGGCGGCTGGCATGGCCGTCTTCGAACTCGTCGAGCGGACGAAATCGAGCATGCAGCGCGTCTAAGCACAGCACGCGTGGTGAATTCATTGGCAGCAGCATGGCTGCTGGCACATCCGGGCACCGCTGCAGATGGCATCAGAAAAAGGTCTGCGCCGATTGCTCCGGCGCGCAGACCGGCACATCGAAGGGACTGAACATCCCGTGCACCAAACGCTTCGTTGATTCCAATCAAATCAAATCCATGACTGCCGCATAGCTTAGAGAAGGAATTGTCATGTTTTCATAGGAGGATTTTCATCATGTCCAATATTCATCGCCTCTCTACCCTGATCACTGCGGCCATTGCGCTCGCTTGGGCGACAACAGCTTTCCCGGCGTCGCCGGCTACCGGCACGGAGCATGAGCATCCCGAAAATCGGCAAGATAAGCCTCCGGTCGTAGCCCCAGGAGTGTCCAGTGACGCAAGGCTGGATGCCCAGGTTGCCCACCTGCGTGCCATCAGGGAGCGGCTTTCGCGGGCCAAAACGCCGGAAGAGCGCCAGGCCCTCTTGGTTGAACGCCATCAGGTCATGCAGGATGCAATGGCCATCATGCAACAGGACATGATGAAAATGGGCGGCCCTGGTCGTATGGCTGCCGGCAAAGGAGCCGCCAAGGGAAACGCCCCATCAAATCAAATGCAGATGTGCCGGGATATGGCAGGTAGTCACATGGCGCTCATGCAGGAAATGATGCAGACGATGGCCAGCGACCAGGGCATGGGTCCGGGCATGGGTCCGGGCATGGGTCCGGGCATGGGTCCGGGCATGGGTCCGGGCATGGGTCCGGGCATGGGTCCGGGGAGGGGTCCGGGGAGGGGAATGGGTGGAATGATGTCGCCAGGCGGCTAATGAGTCTAGCCGTAAGGGGGGGGCAACCTGGCCGCCGTCACTGACTTGTTCAGCCGCCAGGTTGCAGGCTTTCCTTGGGCTCGCCGCGCTTGCCGAATTTGTCCCACTTCTCGCGGGTCCACATTACATGCGCCCAGCACGCAAAGTGGCTCGCGCTGCGGCTTGGCGCGTAGGTCGGGTGCAAGTACATGCCACGCTGAGCTTCATAGCTCAGTGGTCCTGAACCGATAGCGGCTTGCCCGTTGAAATCGAGCTCCCTCGTGTCCTGAAGGCAAAATCACCGCCGAAGTCAGCACCGGTCGGCAAAAGCCCAGCGCAGGGTGGCTGCTCCTCCTCTGCACAACGGCTGGGGATCTTGGGCTATTCCGCCGCGCGCATGTCAGATTCCGCTGACAGCGCGGTGCGCACGACGTACAAGCGCCCTCCTGATACACGCACAAGGCGCATGGCACCAAGCCGACACGTTTTTCGGATCCGGCTGATTTCGGCATCGCCGGGCGGCAACGATACTGCAGGCATACACGAAGGCAGACGGTTGCCGGAAATCGGCAGCAAGACAGGTCAGCGCGTCAGTGTTGCTTGCCGGCAGGAGCGAGAATCCGGGCCCAACGCGGCAGGAGCGACCAGCGCAACAAGGGCGACAAGGAGAAAGGCGATGAGCGACGATCTCCCCATCGGACATGCACCGCGCATTACGGCAATCGCGGCGGACATTCCACTTGGCGCACACCTGAAGACGGACCGCCGTGGCTATGTCCATCACGGCATCTATGTCGGCAACGGCGAGGTGGTGCACTATGTCGGATTCAAAAGCTTCCTGCGTTGCGGCCCGGTGGAAAAGACGTCCCTCGCCGGCTTTGCCGACGGCCGCGGCTTTCGCGTCGAGCCGGCCACGCAAGCCAGGTACATCGAGGCGGAGATCGTACGGCGGCGCGCGACTGCGCGGCTCGGGGAGGACGATTACCGCATTCTCACCAACAACTGCGAGCACTTCTGCAGGTGGTGCCTGTCTGGCGAGAGCCGCAGCGAGCAGGTGGAGGCGCTGCTGAGTCACCCGTGGCGCGCGCTGCAGGCTATCGTGGGCGTACTTTGTAGCGCGGCAGGTATCCTGGGTCAGGATCTGGCCGCACGCGTGACAGCCTAGGGCGCAGCGGGGCGAACGGGTAGTCACGGTTTGCATTGCCGCGGCTGCAATGAGAAGCAAGGCACAACAGCGCAAGGGAGCAGGCGGCAAGGGACATGGAGAGTCAATGGGACGACGCGGCATTGACGGCCGCCTTGCAGAAGCCGGACGCCTATCCCCATCTGGCGCCGGCAGTGCAGGTCATCGAGACGCATATCTCGCGTGTCTTTCTGGCCGGGGACTTTGCCTACAAGATACGCAAGCCGGTGCGGTTCGACTTTGTCGACTTCTCCACCGCGCAGGCACGCCGCGACGACTGTGAAACCGAGTTGCGCCTGAATCGCCGGTTCGCACCCGACCTTTACCTGGATGTGGTGCCAATCGTGCCGGCCCCCGCGCCCGGCTCGGTGCGCATCGGCGGCAGCGGCATTCCGATCGAACATGCGCTCCGGATGCGGCGCTTCGACCAACAGGACCTGCTGAGCGCAAGAATCGCTGCAAACCGGCTGGAGCCGACCCATATCGATGCGCTGGCGCGCAGCATTGCTGCCTTTCACCGGGCGCAGCCCCCGGCAGCCTATTCCGATGGCTTTGGCACGCCGGCCCGCATCGACGCGACACTCGCGGAGTGCCTGCGCGGCATCGGACGAATCGTGCAGGCTACGCATCTGGCCAGCCGCGTGGCCCAGCGGGCGCGCAGCGAGGCCATCCGGCTAGCCGGCGCGTTCCGGGCACGCCTGTGCCACGGCCATGTGCGCGAGTGCCATGGCGACCTGCATCTGGGCAACATCGTCCTGATGAACGGCGTGCCGACGCCATTCGACTGCCTGGAGTTCGACGCCGCGCTGCGCTGGACCGACACCATCAGCGATCTGGCCTTCCCTGTCATGGACCTGCTGCACCACGGCCGACCGGCGCTGGCTTACCGGCTGCTCAACGGCTACCTGGAACAATCGGAAGACTACGGCGCGCTGGCCGTGTTGCCCTTCTATCTCGCCATGCGGGCCCTGGTGCGCGCCCGCGTGCTGCTGGAGCACGCCCGCCAGCAGCACGCGGCAGGCGCGTCCATGGCACCGGCTCAGTCCGAGGCAGGCAGGCTGCTGGCGCTGGCATGGCAGTGCCTCAACCGCCGTCGCGGGTCGATGGTGCTGATGCATGGCCTGTCCGGCAGCGGCAAGTCCACGGTGGCAGGGCAGATGAGCGAGGCCGCAGCGATGGTACGCGTGCGCTCCGACGCCATACGCAAGGGCTTGCACCGCGGCGTTGCGCCGGCGAGTGGTTGGTATGCCTCCAGCGAAACGGCGCGGACCTACCGACGCCTGCTCGCCGTCTGCCGGCTCGGCTGCCGTGCCGGTTTCCCGATGATTGCCGACGCCACCTTTCTGGTCCGCGCCGAGCGCGAGCGCTTTGCGGCCCAGGCCCTCCGCCTTGGTGTCCCCTTCGCCATCGTCACCTGCGAAGCCACCCCTGAGACGCTGCGCGCCCGCATCGCCGCCCGTGCCCGGGCAGGCGGGGACCCGTCGGATGCCGACGACCGCGTGCTGGCGTGGCAGATGCGTGTCCAGGAGCCGTTGACCGAAGGCGAGCTTGCCTGCGTCGCCTCGCCGGGCAGCCTTGTAAGCCTCGCCGCAACCGGGCTGAGGCGGTGATCGACGCCAACGTCGCGTTGTGCGCCGGCCTCGCCTTTACCGCCGCGACTCAATCCGCTATGGCCTGGCGCTGAAACGCGCGGGCCGCGGGGCGCTCAGTTGCACCCGGCGGCCTGCCGCCGGCATCTGTCAACGGTCTGCATAAAGCTGCTCGTGCCGGCGCTGACATGCCGTACAGCGCTTCGCGGTCGGATATGCTTGCAGGCGCGAGAACGGGATCGGCTGCTGGCAATCGATGCAGGTGCCATATTGGCCGTGCTGCATCCGCGTCCGCGCGGCGGAGATGTCGGCCAACTGCATGCGGTAATGGTCCAGCATCGCATCGTCCTGCCGCTGGTTGATTTCGTCGTCGGCAAGGTCCCCCTCGTCCCGCGCCTCTCGCTGTGCCATTGGCGTCATCGGCGTGTCGGCGGAGCCGACAGCCGCTCGGATGCTCGCTTCTTCCGCATCAAGCTGCGCCACCAGTGAAGCGGATTGCTGTGCTGTAAGATTGGTCATGAGGGACTTCCTTTCCCCGCTGGCGCTTGGAGTACTTCCGGATGCCGGCTGCCAGGCATTCTGCAGCGGGAATGCGATTGGATGGGGTGTAACGGTGTCGCGCGTGACGATGTCCGCTGCTGCCGCTTGCAGGTCAGCGCAGGCGGTGTCCGAGAACAATGCGTGGACGCCGACGCAGGTCGCAGCAGTCTGATGTAGGACTCGCCTTCAGGAAGATGCCGGATCTCGGCCTCGCCCCGCTGGCCGGGCAGGCAGGCTGCGATCGCCGCAGGCTGTTTGCCCGGCATGGCGAATACGGTGGTGTCCATGCAGGCATCCTTGCGCGCCCGCCGCTATTGGCGCGTGACGGCCAGCGCGACCAGTGCACCGGCCACGGCTGCGACCGCGGCGACGGAGCCGATGCTCTCCCAAGGATGCGCGTGAACATAGCAATCCGTGGTGTCGGCCCATCGCGAGACACGCGTCCGTGCCGCCTCGCGTTGCTCGGCCAGACGCCCCTGGAGCGCGTGCAGGCGTGCGCCCAGCTGCGCACGTGCCGCGGCGGTCTCCTCGCTGGCTTCGTCGGCAACATCCCTCAACAATGCCTGTACATCGGCCAGCAGCGTATTGGCATCACGGGCCAGTACCTCCTTGTGCAGCAAGAGCGCGGCGCGAGTATCGTTCATGTCATTCTCCTTTTCACTGAGTCATCGCCGTGCATCACACGGCACCATGCTTAGCCGGCGTGGCCGTGCGGCGCGGGCTGCGTTGCCGCTGCAAAATGCTGGCAGAACCATTTGCCCGCTAGCTTGCCGACCTGTTCCAGCGCGCCTGGCCCCTCGAACAGATGAGTGGCGCCGGGAATCACCTCCAGCCGCTTCTCGCAGGGCATCCAGGCGGTGGCGCGCGCGTTGAGTTTGAGTACCTCAGGATCCGCTTCCCCCACGATCATCAGCGTCGGCGCACGCAACTGGCATAGTGCCTCATGGCCGGCCAGGTCGACGCGGCCGCCGCGCGATACCACCGCGTCGATCCGCATATGCGGCGGTGAGTCCACGGCGGCACGGATGGCCGCGGCAGCTCCCGTGCTGGCGCCGAAATACCCGAGGCGCAGGTGGCGCTCGCGCGTCAGGTGCGCCACAGACACCGTGGCAGCCTTGAGCCGCTCGCCAAGCAGGGCGATGTCGAACCGCTTCGACATCCCGACGTCCTCGTCGGCCGTCAGCAGGTCAAACAGTAGCGTGCCCAGGCCCATCCCGTTCAGCATCGATGCGACTTCGCGATTGCGCGCACTGTGGCGCGAATTGCCGCTTCCATGTGCAAACAGGACCAGACCGGATGCAACTTCGGGCACGGCAAGGTCGCCCGGCAACGCGATATCGCCGATATGGATCCGCACCTGTTCGTTGGTAATGTGCCCCATGAACTCCCCTTCCCGATCTTGCCTGTGACCTCGCCGCCGTCACGCCCTGTGCCAGTGCACGTTCAGCTCGGTCTCGGCGTTGCCGTAATCGATCGTGAGTGTTCCGCGGTAGGCATGGTGGATGGCGTTGCCGATGTCCCGCGCCAGGTGCAGCCCGGTCGTGGTAACCACCGTGCCCTGTTCTCCCGAATCGATTGCCATCACGCGCTCCATCGGATGCTGTGCGCGCAGTTGGGCTTCGCGGTGTCGTATCAGTGCCAGAATCCCGGCCTGACCTTGATTGACTGCGCTCGGACTTTCATCTTGATGCCTCGTCGGTTATGGACAACGCACGCCGGTCACGCACGCCGGTCGCCGGCGCGCTGCGGCGCGTCTGCGGCGCCCCTCACCATTCCGGTAAAGCCCGACGCGCCCCCACAGTTAAAGCTATTCGCCTGTGCGGCTATCAACTTGGGCTGGATCAAACAATGGTCAGACATCTGCGAGGTTGCTGGCTACATGGTCCGCCGCAGCAAGCTGCATAGTTCCGGCAGCGGACGGGCATTGAGCACGTCGTCGGCCTGCGGCCAGCCCCGCCGCGCCTGGGCCAGCCCTAGGGACAAATTCTGGAAGTCGCGCACGCGATGCGCATCCGAGTTGATGCTCACCAGCACTCCGCTAGCCTTTGCCATCCGACAGCCGCTGTCCCTCCTGCAGGGGCTGCTTTCTTTCCTCCGGAGTCTGGACGACCGTGCGAGCAGTGGGTTGCGGCACATCAAGGATGCCGCCCGCCGCCTGCAGCGAGCTTCCGAAAAGACCGCCATCGTTGGTGACGGTGGCCGTTGATACGGATCAAAGGCCAACCCCGACCCGCCGCTATCTTGGAATGACGCACAACCCTCACAACGATCCGAACGATGGCATCGGACACCGGTATCCAGGAAGCTGATGTGAAGCATTACTTGCGCAAGTCGGCCGCGTATCTTTTCCACTCGCGACGCATCGCCGCCGTCGCACACCGCAGTACTCGCCGGCCGGCCAGCCAATCCGCCACCTGCGCCACCTCGGCGCAGCGAATCCCCGGCCGCCGACAGCCCACCGCCACCTGACTTCGGCCATGGAACGCAGCAAACGGAATTTCTCGCTCTGGTACCTGCTCGCGGCTGTCCTGACGACGCTGGCGCTCCAGTTCTACGTCGCCACGGAAACCGTTACCTCCCTGGCCTACAGTGACTTTAAGGCCTTGCTCAAGGCCGGCAAGGTGCGCAGCGCTACTGTTGGCGAGACGGCGATCAGCGGCAAGCTGGCGACAGCCGGGGTCGAGACCATCCTGCCAGCCGACCAGGTGGCCGCGGTACAGCGCGGCGGCAGCCCCGACCGGACCTTCACCACGGCCCGCATCAGCGATCCCGGGCTGCTGGCCGACCTGGACGCGGCCCATGTGCGCTATGCCGGGCAGCCCGATGCTCGATGGCTGGGCACGCTGCTGTCCTGGATCGTGCCTGCCCTCGCCTTCTTCGCGATCTGGAGCCTGCTGTTCCGGCGCATCGGGAATGCCGCTGGGGGGCTGATGGAGATCGGCAAGAGCAAGGCCCGGGTCTATCTTCAGCAGGAGACCGGAGTGAGCTTCGCCGACGTGGCCGGCATCGACGAAGCCAAGGTCGAGTTGATGGAAGTGGTGGACTTTCTCAAGAACCCCGGGCGGTACCGGCGCCTGGGCGGCAAGATTCCCAAGGGGGTACTGCTGCTGGGCGCCCCGGGCACCGGCAAGACCCTGCTGGCACGGGCGGTTGCCGGCGAGGCCGGGGTGCCGTTCTTCAGCATGAGCGGCGCCGAGTTCGTGGAAATGTTCGTCGGCGTCGGCGCGGCACGCGTGCGCGACCTGTTCGCGCAGGCCGAGCAGAAGGCGCCGTGCATCATCTTCATCGACGAACTGGACGCGTTGGGCAAGACCCGCACCCTCAATGTGGCCGGCGGCCAGGATGAGCGCGAACAGACGCTCAACCAGTTGCTGGTGCAGATGGACGGCTTCGACACCAACAAGGGCGTGATCATCATGGCCGCCACCAACCGGCCGGAAATCCTCGACGCCGCGCTGCTGCGGCCCGGGCGCTTTGATCGCCATATCGTGCTGGACCGCCCTGACCTGAAAGGGCGCGAGCAGATCCTTGGTGTGCATGTGCGTCATGTCAAGCTGGCTCCGGAAGTCAATCTCCGGGAACTGGCCGCGCGCACGCCTGGCTTTGCCGGCGCCGACCTCGCCAACCTGGTCAACGAGGCGGCACTGCTGGCCGCCCGCAACGACAAGCCGGCGGTCGACAACGCAGACTTCAACCTGGCGCTCGACCGCATTGTCGGCGGGCTGGAAAAACGCAACCGGGTCATGATCCCGCTGGAAAAACAGACCATTGCCTACCACGAGGCCGGGCATGCACTGGTGGCCGAATGCCGCCGGCATGCGGACCGGGTTTCGCGCATCTCCATCATTCCGCGCGGCGTTGCGGCGCTCGGCTACACGCAGCAGACCCCGACCGAAGACCGCTACCTGCTACGCCGCAGCGAATTGCTGGACCGGCTGGATGTGCTGCTTGGCGGGCGCGCGGCGGAACAGATGGTCTTCGACGACGTTTCCACCGGCGCGCAGAACGACCTGGAACGGGCCACCGACATGGCGCGGCAGATGATCACGCAGTTCGGCATGAGCGAATCGCTCGGCCTGCCGTGTTACGAGCGCGCCGGCAGCCCGTTGCTGCCCTCCGCGGCCGCGCTGTCGCGGCCGGAACGCGAGTACAGCGAGCGCACCGCGCAGGCCATCGACGAAGAGATCCGGCTCACGCTGGACCAGTCCGCCGAGCGGGCACGCCAGACCTTGCTCGGGCAGCGTGCGCGCCTCGACCGGCTGGCGCAGCTGCTGCTTGAAAATGAAGTGGTCGAGCGGCATGCGCTCGATGCCCTGATGCGGGCTGAAGGTGCGACGGCGCCACACGATGAACCCGTCATGCAGTAGCCACCCGAGGAGTCCCCATGGCATCTCCGCTTACCCCGTTCCTTGCTGTCCGGGAGGCCGCACAACGCCTGCAGGGCAATGCCTCCGACTACGATCCGCTGCTTGTCATGGCCCGCGGGAAGGATTTCGTATTGCTTGGCGAAGCCACGCACGGCACGGCCGAGTTCTACCGGATGCGGGCGCAGATCACGCAGGCGCTGGTCCGTGGCCAGGGCTTCGATGCCGTCGCCATCGAAGGCGACTGGCCAGACGCCTGGCGTGTCAACCGCTACGTGCAGGGCGAGGGCGATGACAGCGCGGGGGAGGCCCTAAGCGATTTCGAGCGTTTCCCGTCCTGGATGTGGCGCAACCGGGAGTTCCTGGCGTTCATCGAATGGCTGCGCGGCCACAATGCCAGCCTGCCGCCGGAGCGGCGGGTCGGTGTCTATGGGCTCGACCTCTACAGCCTATATCGCTCAGCCGAGGCCGTGATCCGCTATCTGGAGCGCGCCGACCCGCTGCAGGCCGAGGCTGCCCGGCAGCACTATGCCGCGCTCGACCATGTGCGTGATCCAGCTGCCTACGGCTACCAGGCCGCCGCCGGGCTGCGTGAGCCCGCGCGCGACGGCGCCATCCGCCAGCTGCTGCAGCTGCGTACCGACGAGGCCGCCTATATCTCCCGCAATGGCCTGGCGGCCATGGATTCGCACTACTTCGCGGAGCGCAACGCGACGGTGGTGGTGAATGCGGAAGCCTACTACCGCGAGATGTTCGGCCGCCGTGTCAGCACCTGGAACCTGCGCGACGCGCACATGGCGCAAACGCTGTTTTCGCTGGCCGCCTACCGGCTGCGCCGCGGCGGCAACGGGCGCATTGTGGTCTGGGCCCACAACTCCCACCTCGGCGATGCGCGGGCCACGGAATCGCAGCTGCGCGGCGAGTGGAACCTCGGCCAACTGGTACGCCAGCAGGCCGGCACGCAGGCGCTGCTGGTCGGCTTTACCACCTACGCCGGCCACGTCTGCGCCGCCTCTCGATGGGACGGCGACCCCGAACACAAAACCGTCGTGCCGGCACTGCACGACAGCTGGGAAGCACTTTTCCACAGCACCGGCTTGGATCGCTTCTTCCTCCCGCTTGGGCCACAGGCCAGCCACGCGCTCTTCGAGGTCATGCTGGAACGCGCCATCGGCGTGCTCTATCTGCCGCGCACGGAGCGTGCCAGCCACTACTTCGACGCTTCAATCGCCGGCCAGTTTGACGCCCTCTTCCACCTGGACGAGACCACCGCGCTGGAACCGTTGCAGCCAGGGCATCCCGTGCCCGTGCTGGACAGCGACCAGCCAGACTGAAGCACGCGCCTATTTCAGGCAGCGGCCGCGAGCCTGGCGCTTGCGTTGCATCAACGTCCGGACTGGCACGCCAACTACCGTAAAGCGAGCCAGACCACTCATGTCAATGCGGAGATCGTCATGTCTGCCAGAACACTCATCTTCCACCAGGACGCGCGCCGCATGATGCTGAGCGGCGTGGAACAACTGGCCCACGCTGTGAAGGTGACGCTGGGTCCAGGTGGCCGCAACGTGATCGTGGAGCGGCCCGACATGGTGCCGCTGGTCGCCAATTCCGGCGTGGTCGTGGCGAAGTCGGTGACGCTGGCCAATCCTTTCGCCGACATGGGCGCCCGCCTGCTCTGCGAGGCCGCAGTGCGCACCAGCGAGATCGCTGGCGACGGCACCACGACCGCCACCACGCTGGCCCACGCGATCGTGGCCGAAGGCGTGAAGTACGTCGAAGCCGGTCACGATCCCATGCAGCTCAAGCGCGGCATCGAGGCCGCCGGCAAGCTGGTCGCCAGCGCCTTGCTGGAGAGTGCCCGGCCGTGTGGCAGTACCGACGAGATGCGCCAGATCGCCACGATCTCGGCCAGCGGCGACCAGACTGTCGGCACGCTGGTGGCCCAGGCTGTCGAGCGGGTCGGCAAGGACGGTGCGATCAGCGTGGAGGATGGCTCGAAGCTGGACGACGCACTCGACATCGCCGACGGCGCGCTGATCGATCGTGGCTACCTCTCGCCCTTGTTCGCGACCAACGAGAGCCGTGCCGTCGTGCTGGAGTCACCATTGGTGCTGCTGTGTGACGCGAACATTGCCGCGATCGCGCAACTGCTGCCGGTCCTGGAAGCCGTGAGCCGCGCCGGCCGGCCCTTGCTGCTCATCGCCAACGACGTGGAGGGTGAGGCGCTGGCCACGCTCGTGGTCAACAACCTGCGCGGCGCGCTGAAGAGTTGCGCGGTCAAGTCTCCGGGTTTCGGCGACTCGCGTACCGAGCAGCTGGGCGACCTGGCCGCGCTGACCGGCGCTACCGTGGTCTCGCCGCAGGCCGGCATCTCGCTCGAGCACGTCACCCTGGAACAGCTTGGCGAGGCCCGCCGCGTGGAGGTCAACAAGGACACCACCATCCTGATCGCCTCCGGTGACGAACGGCCGCGCGTGGCCGAGCGCGTTGCCGCCCTGCGCCTGCGCCTGGACGAGGTGCGCTCGGACTATGAGCGCGAGGCCCTGCAGCGGCGCCTGGCCCGGCTTGCCGGCGGCGTAGCCGTGATCAAGGTGGGCGCGGCGACGGAGAGCGCGCTGCACGAGCGCAAGAACCGCTTCCAGGATGCGTTGCACGCCACCCGAGCCGCGGTGGACGAGGGCATCGTCGCAGGCGGTGGCGTGGCGCTACTGCGCGCCCGCGCCGCCCTTGAGGCCTGGCAGGCGCCGAATCCCGAGCAGGCCGCCGGCGGCCACATCGTCCACGCGGCACTGGCCGCGCCGATGCGGCAGATCGCCGCCAACGCCGGTGCGGATGCCGACGCCGTGGTGCACCAGGTGTGCGCCGGCTCGGGAACGCTCGGCTACGACGCCGGCACCGAGCGCTATGGCGACATGCTCGAACTGGGCGTGATCGACCCCGTCAAGGTGGTGCGCACGGCCCTGCAGAATGCCGTCTCGATCGCCTCCCTGCTGCTGACGACGGACTGCATGATCGCGATCCAGCGCAGCCCTGCCGGCCACGGCGATGCCGGCACGCGCCCGGGGTCATCCATGTTCGGCGAAGATTATTGAGCAATGCCGCCTGCGCGAGCCGCCATGACTACCCCCGATTGCGAAAGCCCGCTGCTGACCGACCTGTACGAGTTCACCATGATGCAGGCGTATTTCGACAGCGGCATGCACGATATCGCCAGCTTCGAGTTCTTCGTCCGCAAGCTGCCGCCGGGCAGGAACTTCCTTCTGGCCGCGGGACTGGAACAGGTGGTCGCCTACCTGGAACGGCTGCGCTTCAGCGCGGACGATCTCGACCAGCTCGCGTCGACCGGGCATTTCAGCCCGGCGTTCCTGCAATCGCTCGCACACTTCCGCTTCAGCGGGGATGTCCAGGCCATGCCGGAGGGCACGGTGTTCTTCCCGGACGAGCCCATCCTGCGCATTACCGCGCCGATCCAGCAGGCCCA
Source organism: Cupriavidus sp. IK-TO18 (assembly GCF_015549295.1). Taxonomy (NCBI): domain Bacteria; kingdom Pseudomonadati; phylum Pseudomonadota; class Betaproteobacteria; order Burkholderiales; family Burkholderiaceae; genus Cupriavidus; species Cupriavidus sp. IK-TO18. The sequence continues at coordinate 120,969 of NZ_JADGMP010000027.1, read as the reverse complement.
GCTGGTCGAAAGCCGGGTCATGAACCTGCTGCACTACGAGACCATCGTGGCCAGCAAGGCGGCGCGCGTGGTGCTGGCGGGATCGGGGCGCATGCTGGTGGATTTCGGCCTGCGCCGCGCGCATGGTGCCGAAGCCGGCCTGCTGTCGGCCCGGGCCAGCTATCTGGCGGGGTTCACCGGCACCGCGACGCTGCTGGCCGGTGTGCGCTTCGCCATCCCGTCGTACGGCACCATGGCGCATTCCTATGTGCAAGCGCACCTGGACGAGGGCGAGGCCTTCGCGTCGTTCGCGCGCTCGCAGCCCGACAACGCCACGCTGCTGATCGACACCTACGACACCGAGGCCGCCGCGCACAAGGTGGCGGCACTGGCCGCGACGCTGCGCGCCAGCGGGATCTCCGTCAAGGCGGTACGCATCGACAGCGGCGACCTCGGCGAGCATGCGCGCCGGGTGCGCGCCATCCTCGACGGCGCGGGGCTTCAGTCGATCAGCATCTTTGCCAGCGGCAACCTGGACGAGTATCGCATTCGCGATCTGGTGGCAGCGGGCGCTCCCATCGACGGTTTCGGGGTCGGCACGCGCATGAACACCTCGGCCGACGCCCCATATCTGGATTGCGCGTACAAGCTGACCGAGTACGCGGGCCTGCCGCGCCGCAAGCGCTCGGAAGGCAAGGCAACCTGGCCTGGCCGTAAGCAGTCCTACCGTCGTTACGGCGCCGACGGCACCATGCTTGGCGATACGCTGACGATCGAGGGGGATGCCTGTGACGGTCTGCCGCTGATGCAGTCGTGCATGACGGGTGGCCGGCGTGTGGCGCCAGAAGTGCCGCTGCTCACCAGCCGGGCCTATGCCGCACAGCAACTGGCCGCGCTGCCTGTCGCCCTGCGCGCGCTGGAGCAGTCGGCGCCCTATCCTGTCACCGTCAGCAATGCCCTGCAAGACCTGGCGCGCGCTGCCGATGCGCTGACCGCGCAGGCCAGTCCGGCAGCGACACCCCGGTCGTGCGGCAAGGACGAATGCCTGAGCTAGCCGGGCCTGACTTCGATCTGGTTGACGACCGCGCTGACGCCCGGTGCAGACCAGGCCGCTTCGAATGCCGCGTCGCGCTCGGCCAGCGTAGGCAGAGTGCCGGTCAGCGTCACCGCGCCATCCCTCACCGCCACGGTCACCTGGTCGACGTCGCCGACGGCCTGGCGTGCGATGGCCGCCTGGATCCGTGCCGCCACGTCCTGCGCGTCGGCACGAGGCCGGAGGGCAAGCGCATTGGTGACCCCGACCACGCCGAACAGTCCGGCCACGGCGTGCTCGGCGGCGGTGCGCTGGTAGTACCAGTCGACATCGCCGCTCAGGGTCACGACGCCGTGTTCGACCAGGATCCGGATACGGTCGGCCGGCACCATCGCGTCCCAGGACAGCACGTTGGCCGCGGCGCGGGCAATGTCGGCATCGGTGCGGCGCGCATCGTCGGGCAGGTGAACGTCCAGTTCCACGGCCAGCGCCCGCACGCCGGCGATGCGCCTGACGGCCGCTTCCGCCGAGTACTTCTCGGCAAAGGTCCCAAGGTGCCCCGTCAGCGTGACGACGCCGTCCTGGACCTGGACCCCGATCTCGTTGCCATGGACCGCCGGATCCCAGATCAGCGCCTCGGTCACGTCTTGCTGCAGCTGCCTGTCGCCCTTCATGGATGCCTCCTCGCGTATACGCGTCTTTACCGCCCTTTCAGACATGCCACTACCTCCGCGTCCTCGACCTGCGAGAAGTCGCGGTAGAACTGGCCCACTGCCCGAAAGCCGGCTGGCGTCTCCAGGCACACCACCTCGTCTGCATAGGGCCGCAACAGCTCCAGCGTCCGCGGTGGCGCCACCGGCACTGCGCAAATGAGCCGCGCAGGCTGCTCCTCGCGGATGGCATGCAGCGCGGCAATCATCGAGGCACCGGTGGCCAAGCCGTCGTCCACGACGATAACCTGGCGTCCGGTGGCGCGGATCGGCTCCCGCCCCGGTGTGTAGGCGGCACGGCGCTGCCGCAGCACTTCAAGCTGGGCTGCGCGCTCGCGGTCGATGTATTCGCTGTCGGCGCCGACCGCGGCGGCATAGGGTGTGAGATAAGTCCAGCCACTCTCGCCCACGGCGCCGATGGCGTACTCGGGGTTGCCTGGCGCGCCAAGCTTGCGCACCAGCACGACGTCAAAGTCTCCACCTAGCGTATCGGCAATGATGGCGCCCATCGGCACCGCGCCCCGGGGTACGGCCAGCACCAGTGGCCGTTCTCCAGCGTGGCCAGCGAGCGCACGGGCCAGCTGTTTGGCGGCATCGGCCCTGTCAATGAATGGCATGGTCCTCCTCCTGTGCCTGCCTGGACGGCCGCTTACGCCGGATAGCCCACGCTCTGGGCCAGGATCACGCGCTGGTCGGGCTCCAGCCGCATGGCGGTGGCCAGCGCGCGGCGGTCCAGCAAGCCACGTGCCACCGTGGCCAGGCCCGACGCAGCGCAGAAGAGATAGACGTTCTGGCTGATATACCCCGTATCCAGCGCAGTATAGAACTGGCGCAGAGGCTTGTCGGTCTCGTCGAGCCTGGAGAGCCGGCTGACGTAGACGAGGTTCAATGGTGCCTCGGCAACATAGTCCTGCAGGCCGGTAGCCGCGCGCAGGTCTTCGCCGATGACCAGCCGAAGGCGCCAGTCCGGCGGTTCGAGCACGTACAGGCCGTCGCGCAGCGCCACGTACAAGTCGATTTCCTGCCAGTTGCGGGTCGAAGGTGCGGTGCGCAGGCCGGTGCCCGGGCGGTTGACGCCGAAAGCGGCCCACAGCAGGGACGACAGCAGCGCGTCATCCAGGCGCCGCGAGGCGAAGTGCCGGGTCGAGCGGCGCTGCTGCAGCGCGGTCAGCAGCGGCATGCCGCCTTCGGTCTGCGGGGCCGGCAGCTTCAGGTATTCCACGCCGGCTTCGGATAAAACGATGGGATGTGTCACGTCGTGCTCCAGAAGGACGGGGGTCGGCACGGCCCCTCTGGGATTACCGTAGGCGGCGAGCGGGCGCTGCCATTTGGGATGGATCAAAGGAACGCCTGTTTGCGCGTGGGAGGTAGAAGGACATCTTCAGTTTCGGGTTCCTGATCGGCTTTGTCGCGCTGGTGGTTGCTGGCGCGATGCGTTCATGCGCAACGAGGCCTTCTGGGAGTCGCTGACGCAGGATATCGACGGCCTGTCGCGCCATCACCAGCACATCGTCGCCTTCTGTGCCCGGCAATGGCTTGACCTGTTCGCACCGGGCAATGTCTGGTGGATGAACCCCGCTGTCGCCAGCGCCGCCTCGAGCACTTTCGGCGCCAACTTCCTGCAAGGGGCCCATCACTGGCTGCAGTACGCCAGTGAGTTGCTGTCGGAGTTGCCCGGCCTGCCCGCCGGGCGGCCCGCGCTGGAGTATTTGCCCGGGCGCGACGTGGCGCTGACACCCGGCAAGGTGGTGTTCCGCAACGCGAACCGCGACACCACACGCCTGCCTTATCGGCTGCATTCCGAATGCTTGCACAAGCTGTTCCTAGGCAACGAACTGGCCACTGGCAAGCTGTGCGTCGGCGGGCGGCCGATCGCCCTATCTGACCTCGACCTGCCGCTCTTCGTGGCCGGCACCGAGCACGACCACGTCTCGCCCTGGCGCTCCGTCTACAAGCTGCACTTGCTGACCCAGGCCGAACTGACCTTCTTGCTGACTTCGGGCGGCCACAACGCGGGCATCGTGTCGGAACCAGGCCACCCGCGCCGGCGCTACCATGTGTACACGAGATTGGCAGCCGCGCCTTACCTGAGCCCGGAGCAATTCCTCGACATGGCTGAGTACCGCGAGGGTTCCTGGTGGCCGGCGTGGCATGACTGGCTAGTGGCCCACTCGACAGAGCGCTGCACGCGACAAGCGCGGGCCCGGGATTTAGCGGACGCCCCTGGTGCCTACGTACTGGAACCCTAGATGCTCGAAGGACTGGAACAGATAAGCCCTCTAAAGTAAAGGCTTCGCGAACCCCTTACGAGAGGAGCATGCAAGAGAAGAAGGATGGAACATGACCGTGCCCCAATCGCATGGCCGGGCTCGCGCGCTTCATGCGCCCTCTGCCCTGGGCCCCGACGTACGACCGCGCGAAGTATGGGCATGGGCCATGTATGACTTTGCCAATTCCGGCTACACCACGGTGGTCATCACCGCGCTGTTCAATGCCTACTTCGTCGCCGTGGTGGCCGGCAATGCCCCCTGGGCCACGCTGGCCTGGACCGCGGCACTTTCTCTTTCCTATGCACTAGTGGTGCTCAGCGCGCCGCTAGTCGGCGCCTATGCCGACCTGCGCGCAGCCAAGAAGACACTGCTTGCCGTGACGACGGCGGGTTGCGTGGTGTTCACCGCCCTGCTCTATTTCGCACAGCCCGGCACCCTTGGTCTGGCCATCCTGTGCGTAGTGCTGTCCAACTTCTTCTTCAGCAGCGGCGAAAACCTGATCGCCGCTTTCCTACCGTCGCTTTCTACTCCGCGCGCCTTGGGTCGGGTATCGGGCTGGGGGTGGAGTCTTGGCTATATCGGTGGCCTGGTCACGTTGGGCCTATGTCTGCTCTATGTCAACTGGGCGACCGCCCGGGGCCACGTCGCCAGCCAGTTCGTGCCCGTCACCATGCTGATCACGGCGGCCATCTTTGCCCTGGCGAGCCTGCCGACCTTCCTGCTGCTGGGCGACCGCGGCGCGCCGCAGATCGCTGTGGCCGCACCGGCTGGCGAGCAGGCGATCGGCGTAGCCTGGGCCCGAGTATGGCAACGCCTGAGCCAGCTGCGGCAGTTCCGGGACCTGCGCCGCTTCCTGCTGTGCACCCTGTTCTACCAGGCCGGTATCCAGGCGGTGATCACGCTGACCGCCATCTACGCCAACCAGGCCATGGGTTTCAGCACGCAGCAGACGCTGACCCTGGTGCTGGTGGTCAACCTGACGGCAGCGGCTGGCTCCTTGCTGTTCGGCCATGTGCAGGACCGGATCGGGCACGTGCGCGCCATTGCCCTGACGCTGCTGGGCTGGATCCTGACCATCCTGCTGGCGCGCGCCGCGCGCGACGCGCCGCTGTTCTGGCTTGCCGCCAATGTGGCCGGCCTGTGCCTGGGCGCCGCCCAGTCCGCCGGACGGGCCATGGTGGGGCTGCTGGCCCCGCCCTCGCGCGCGGCCGAGTTCTTCGGGCTGTGGGGCCTGGCGGTCAAGCTGGCCTCGATCGCCGGGCCGCTGACCTATGGCATGGCAACCTGGCTGACTGGCGGCGATCACCGACAGGCGCTGCTGATCACCGGCAGCTACTTCGTCGTCGGGCTGGGCCTGCTGTGCAGGGTCAACACCGGGCGAGGGCGGCAGGCTGCCTTGCGCGCTGAGCGCAAGGTGGGAATGGAGACCGGCAACGGCGCTGCTACTGCCATTCCCCCTTGCCAGTAATGCCATTCACCAGGCCCTCTACTCGAATTCACGCATGTGAACAAACGCCGTCGCCGAGCGAGAGCTTCCATCTTCTCGCCCATTTGAGGGCCATATACCGTTGGCCAGCAACCTGCCGTACCTGTCTTTGACGGGCTGTATCTGACGCGTCGGGGAGGTGTCAACGCCCTCCAAGCGGACACGGTCATCAAGGGCTGTACGGCCGATACATCGCCGCACTTACGCGAATGCACGCGCGGAAAAGTTACCTGGTAGAAAGGCCGGCCATTTAGCGCCCGAGCTCGCCTCACACGGCAAAGCGAAAATGGCCGCTGTGCAACACGATGTGCCGCGCACCTGTCATCTCGAACAGCGCTCCCGCGGCGCGTTCAATGTCCTGCCGGTTGCTCATGAATGCCGGTAGCAAATCTTCACTGCGGTACGAACGCGCGCCGAAATGATCTTCAAGCGCCTCGGCTGTGATCTCATAGGTTGCCGGCGAGCCGTCTACTTTCGCGGCGCACTGCAGGCTTGGGCCGGTCGGACAATAATCCGGCATCTCGCCGGCAAAGTCGATCTTATGCATAGCTCTCTGGCGTACTGCCCTCCAAAGTCTGTGCCTGCCTACGCCTCCTCGGCGCGGACTGGCGGGACGGGCGCGACGGCTACTAGGGTGATCAAGCCGCGCGACGCTGCCCATGGCGACAACGATGCGCTGGTACATAGCGGTTTCCCACGATGCGACCCTGTGGTGATTCATGTCTGGACTGGTTGGATTCAGCGTAGGGCGGCTCAGCATTTCCCGGTTGGTGCGCATCAACCGAACGGTCAGGACATATCGCCGACTGGCCGCTGGCGGACAAGCATTATGGGGCGAACCGACTTGCTGACGACGTGCTCCGAGACCGAGCCCAGCACCATGCGCCGCACGCCACGATGGCCGTGAGTGCCCATTACGATCAGGTCCGCGCCCCAGTGATCCGCTTCCTTGACGATCGCCTCGGCAATCTTCGCAGGGGTGCCTGGCGTCTCGGCCAACCTGCTGCTCCAGCGCACGCCGGCGGCACTCAGCCGCTCGCCGGCGCGAGCCAACACCTGCTTGCCGTAGGCAATAATGTCGGCCATCAGCCACGGCCGGTCGCCCGAACTGACCTCGAGAAGCAGGTCGCTGTCGTCAACGACAAACATGGCGCTGACTTCGGCATGAGTGACCAGCGCCATGGACACTGCCTGCTCCAGGGCATCTAAGGATGAGCGGCTACCATCGATGGCTAGAAGAATGCGGCGGTACACGGCGACCTCGGCTGCGGCTATGGTTCTTTCAAAGTAGCGGTCGCAACGATATGAAGGTTGATGCCAGTCAACAAATCCCTAAAGTCCCTCCCGCCGGTGGGCTGGGAATTCGGACCGGGGCAACGACATGCGCAGGCCCACCCGTCTTCATGCGGCCAGTCGCGGTGGGCAAGTGGTAGACGGCGCTTCGCCGCGATTCAATGCGACAACAGCAGCGGCATCGCGTCCGCCTGCCGTTAAGCTGCCTTGTGGGGGCTTGCGTTGGATCAACTCACGGCGCCGTTTGACCACTAGTGTGAATGCGTCAGTCGCTCGCGAGCGCTGTTCAGCACCCTTGGAAGCTTCCCGGACGTTATCCGTTCCAAGCGGAACCTTGGCCTTGCTTAGGCGTCGGCATAAATCCGCCGAGAAGGAGTAGCACATGTCCAACGAACATGCGCAGGTTGTCTGGTTCGAAGAACTAAGGCGGGCCGATGTTCCTCGCGTCGGTGGCAAGAACGCGTCGCTGGGCGAGATGGTGGCGAACCTCGCGCCCGGAGGTGTCAAGGTTCCACCCGGGTTCGCAGTCACGGCGGATGCATACTGGCGCTTTATCCATGCGAATAGCCTGCGCGAGCCGGTGTCCAGGACGCTCGGCGAACTTGCTGAAGGCAAGGTTTCCCTCGCCGAGGCCGGGGCCGCCATTCGTCAGCTCATTCTCCGAGGCGAATGGCCCAGAGAGACGGCAGAGGCGATCCGTCTGGCTTATGAAGAGCTGAACCAAAGGACCGGACGGGTCAACATGGACGTCGCAGTCCGCTCGAGTGCGACCGCCGAGGACTTGCCGGATGCGAGTTTCGCCGGACAACAGGAAACCTTCCTCAATATCCGGGGTGATCGCGCGCTCCTTGACGCTTGCCGGCGCTGCTACGCCTCACTTTTCACCGACCGCGCGATCAGCTACAGGCAGGCGAAGGGCTTCGACCATCTGAAGGTTGCTTTATCGGTCGGCGTCCAACGCATGGTGCGATCCGACCTGAGCGGCGCCGGAGTGATGTTTTCGATAGACACCGAAACCGGCTTCGACAAGGTCGTCCTGATCAACGCCGCCTGGGGTCTGGGCGAGAGTGTCGTGCAGGGCACCGTCGAACCAGACGAATACGAGGTGTTCAAGCCACTTCTGTCCGACCCGTCGCTCACGCCGATCATCGGGAAGAAGCTCGGCGACAAGAGCCGCAAGATGGTCTACACGAGCGATAGCCGCGCTCCGACCAAATGTGTCCCGACCTCGAAGGCAGAGCGCACGTCGTTCGTGTTGGGAGACGAGGAGATTCTCACCTTGTCGCGCTGGGCTCGCGCAATCGAAGACCACTATGGCCAACCCATGGACATCGAATGGGCGAAGGACGGCGAGACCGGAGAGTTGTTCATCGTCCAGGCCAGGCCGGAAACCGTCCAGTCGCGACGCGAGGCTAGCGCTGTGAAGCGCTATCGCATCAAGAAGGCCGGCCGCAAGCTGGCATCGGGCGTGAGCATCGGGGAAGCCGTCGCGGCAGGCGCGGTCTGCGTCATCGATAGCCCAAGGGAAATGGGACGCTTCGTCGACGGCGCCATCCTCGTGACCCAATCTACGGACCCCGACTGGGTGCCCGTCATGCGGCGTGCGGCTGCCATCGTCACCGACCTTGGCGGGCGGACCTCGCACGCGGCCATCGTCAGCCGCGAACTGGGGCTTCCGGCAATCGTCGGTACGGGCAATGCGACCCATCTGCTACACGACGAGCAAGAGGTCACCGTCTCCTGCGCGGAAGGCCGCGAGGGTTTCGTCTACGAAGGCACTGCCGACTATGAAGTCGACGAAATCGACTTTGGCAGTATCCCGGCAACGCATACCAGGGTCATGCTGAACCTGGCCAACCCCGCAGCAGCGCTCCGCTGGTGGCGGATCCCGGCCGATGGCGTCGGGCTGGCGCGAATGGAGTTCGTGATCGGTAATCACATCAAGATCCATCCAATGGCGCTGGTCCGCTACGACACGCTAAAGGACGATGCGGCCAGGCAGACGATTGCCGGCTTGACAGCCGGATACGAAAGCAAGACGGAGTACTTCGTGGACCGGCTCGCGCGCGGACTGGGGCGAATTGCCGCTCTGCAGTATCCCCGTCCTGTAGTGGTCCGCATGAGCGACTTCAAGACAAACGAGTACGCGCATCTGATCGGCGGTGCGGAATTCGAGCCGCGGGAGGAGAACCCGATGCTTGGATTCCGTGGCGCGTCACGATACTACTCGCCTCGCTATCGAGAGGGCTTCGCGCTGGAATGCCAGGCTATTTGCCGCCTGCGCAGGGAGATGGGGTTCATTAATGTGATCGTCATGATCCCGTTCTGCCGCTCGGCGAAAGAGGCGGACCGCGTACTGGAGGTCATGGCGGAGAACGGCCTCGTGCGCGGCGAAGCCGGCCTGAACGTATATGTCATGTGCGAGATCCCGTCGAACGTGATCCTGGCGGGCGAGTTCGCCAAGCGCTTCGATGGCTTTTCGATCGGCAGCAACGACCTGACTCAGCTCACGCTCGGCGTGGATCGCGACTCATCAGAACTCGCGGCGTTGTTCGACGAGCAGGACGACGCCGTCAAATGGATGATCCGCAGCGTCATCGCAGAGGCGCACAAGGCCGGGGCCGAAGTCGGCTTGTGCGGCCAGGCGCCTAGCGACCACCCGGAGTTCGCTGGATTCCTTGTCGAAAGCGGCATCGATTCGATGTCGGTGAGTCCCGATAGCTTTATCGCGGTCAAGCGTCACGTTGCTGCCGCCGAGCATGCGAGGACAAGGATCTCGTATGTATGAGCGTCAGAAAGGTGAAGGATGGAAGTGATATGGCGGGAGAACCGAAGAACATTCCCTGCTGCCAGGCCATGAGTCCGATGTCTTCGCTAAGCGGGCAGGACTTGCCCTTGCCCGCTCAGGTAACGGACGGCCGGGCAGCGCTGGCCGCCCCGTTTCTCGTTGCCTGCCCCCGCCCCTATAGTGGTCCCAAGGAGACCAAGCGCCAGAATGGATCTATCCACAATCATCCACAAGACCGCAGCGGATCTGCGTGTTGCGCCAAATTTTGCCGACTATGAGGCGGAGCGTCATGGATTTTCCTGGGACGCCATCCGCAGGACCCTCGGCGCCCAACCCGATGGCGGGTTGAATATCGCGTGGCAGGCGGTGGATCGCCATGTGGAAAGTGGTGCGGGTGACAAGGTCGCATTCCGCTTTCTTTCACGGGGCGGACCGGCAGCGCGCGCCGTCACCTACGCACAGCTGGCCAGTCTCACCAATCGCTTCTGCAACGTACTGCGCGCGCTCGGCGTGGGCAAGGGAGACCGGATCTTCATTCTCGCTGGACGCATTCCGGAGCTTTATACGGCCCTGCTCGGCGGCCTGAAGAACGGCTGCGTGGTGTCGCCGCTGTTCTCGGCATTCGGGCCCGAGCCGATCGCCACGCGACTGAACCTCGGCAAGGGCTCGGTGCTGGTCACCACCGACCAACTCTTCATGCGCAAGGTCGCCGCATGGCGCGACCGCATGCCGAGCCTCAAACACATCCTGCTGGTCGCGGAAGACGGCGGCTCCACCGCGATACCGGGGACGCTTGACCTGGCTGCAATGATGCGCAGCGCGACCGACGCGTGCCAGATCACGCCTACCACGTCCGAAGACATGGCGCTGTTGCATTTCACCAGCGGCACGACCGGCACGCCAAAGGGGGCCGTGCACGTCCATGGCGCCGCGCTCACCCACTGGGCAACCGGCAGGTATGCGCTCGATCTTCATGCGGACGACATCTATTGGTGCACCGCCGATCCGGGTTGGGTGACCGGCACATCCTACGGTGCCATCGCGCCATTGCTGCATGGCATAACGTCTATTGTGGACCTCGACGAATTCGACGCGCAGCGCTGGTATGGAATCCTTCACGACGAAGGCGTCACGGTCTGGTATACGGCGCCGACCGCGATCCGCATGCTGATGAAGGCGGGAACCGAAGCAGCCAGAGTGCGTGCTTTCCCGCGACTGCGGTTTATCGCCAGTGTCGGCGAGCCCCTGAACCCAGAGGCCGTCTGGTGGGGCAAGAACGTGCTGGGCCTGCCGATTCACGACAACTGGTGGCAAACGGAAACGGGGGGCATCATGATCGCCAATACGCCAGCCTTTGATATCAAGCCTGGCTCGATGGGCCGGCCGCTTCCCGGCGTGGATGCTGCCATCGTGCGGCGTAACGAAGACGGGCGCGCCGAACTGATCGATAGCCCCGGAACCGAGGGCGAGCTTGCACTCAGAAGCGGTTGGCCGTCAATGTTCCGGGCTTATCTCAACGAGGAAGCGCGCTACCGCAAGTGCTTCGCACACGAATGGTACCTGACCGGCGACCTGGCTCGCCGCGATACCGACGGCTACTACTGGTTCGTCGGCCGCACTGACGACGTCATCAAGTCGTCCGGACACCTGATCGGCCCCTTCGAGGTCGAAAGTGCGCTGATGGAGCATCCGGCCGTCGCCGAAGCCGGCGTCATCGGCAAGCCGGATCCGGTTGCGGGAGAAGTGGTGAAGGCATTCGTATCGCTCAACAAAGGCTTTGAACCTTCTGAAGCGCTGCGCCTGGAGCTTCTTGGTCATGGCAGGAGCCGCCTCGGCGCGTCGGTGGCCCCCAAGGACATCGCCTTCCTTGCGGAATTGCCACGAACACGCAGTGGCAAGATCATGCGCCGATTGCTGAAGGCACGGGAACTTGGCCTGCCGGAGGGGGACACCTCCACGCTTGAGACCGGATCATGATGGACATCGAGCATCCCGCCCCGCCGCCACCTTCCGGACCGGTGCCCTATGACAAGGCCTTCGCGCTTACGCTGCTGCGCGACATGGTACGTATTCGCCGTCTTGAGGAGACATGCGCGCAGCGCTACGGCGAGGGCAAGATACGCGGCTTCCTGCATCTGTACATTGGCGAGGAAGCCGTATGCGTTGGTGTTCTCCATGCGCTCGCCCCCGACGACAATGTGGTCGCCACCTATCGGGAGCACGGGCATGCGCTGGTTCGCGGCATGGACATGCGCGTGCTGATGGCCGAAATGTACGGCAAGCAGGAGGGCTGTGCGCGAGGCCGCGGCGGCTCGATGCACCTGTTTAGCCGCGCTGCCCGGCTCTTCGGGGGCAATGCCATCGTGGGCGCAGGTCTCCCGCTGGCGGTCGGCCTTGCGCTCGCCGGACAAATGCAGGGCAGCCAGCGTGTCACCGCCTGCTTCTTCGGCGACGGAGCGGTCGCCGAAGGCGCGTTCCATGAATCGATGAACCTGGCCGCATTGTGGAAGCTCCCGCTTTTGTTCTGCTGCGAAAACAATCTCTATGCGATGGGGACGGCTCTTGAGCGTCATGAGTCCCAGACAGACCTCTGCGCCAAGGCAGCGTCCTACAACATGCGGGCTTTCGCGGCCGACGGAATGGACGTGGTCGCCGTCTGCGAAGCTGCCCGGAATGCCGTGGCCAGCGTCCGGGGCGGCAAGGGGCCGGTGTTCCTTGAACTGCGCACCTATCGCTTCCGCGCTCACTCCATGTACGACCCGGATCTGTACCGCCAGGCGGCCGAGGTCGAGGCGTGGAAGACACGCGGTCCCATTCATACGTTCACCGCGCGGCTGAAGGCGGAAGGCAAGCTGACGGAAGACGAGTTTCTCTTGCTGGACACCGACGCTGGTGCGGAGGTTGCGAGGGCCGAGGCCTTTGCCGAGGCGGGCACCCTGGAGCCTGTCGAGGATCTGCTGAAGGACGTTTACTCACCGGCAGGAGGTACCCCATGAGCTTGCGCCTCAGCTACCGGGAGGCCGTGCGCGAAGCCCTGCGCGAGGCGCTTGCCAAGGACCCCCGCGTCTTCCTGATGGGCGAGGACGTCGGCCGCTACGGCGGCAGTTATGCGGTCTCCAAGGGGCTGCTGGCCGAGTTCGGCCCGGAACGCATCCGCGATACACCTCTTTCGGAACTCGGCTTCACCGGCGCCGGCATCGGCGCGGCCCTGGGCGACATGCGCCCCATCGTCGAGGTGATGACCGTCAATTTCAGCCTGCTCGCACTCGACCAGATCGTTAATACCGCAGCCCTGTACCGCCATATGTCTGGTGGGCAGTTCTCCGTACCGCTGGTGATCCGGATGGCCACCGGGGCTGGCCGCCAGGTCGCGGCCCAGCACTCTCACAGCTTCGAGGGCTGGTATGCCAGCATACCCGGCCTCAGGATCCTGGCGCCCGCCACTGTCGAGGACGCACGCCGCATGCTGGCGCCGGCATTGGCCGATCCCGACCCGGTGCTGATCTTCGAGCATGCAGGCCTGTACAACGTGGAAAGCGAGATTCCGGAAGCGTCCGTCGTGGATATCCACTCGGCACGGGTCAGGCGGCCCGGCAAGGACGTGACCCTGATCGCGTATGGTGGTGGCCTGCCCAAGGCGATGCAAGCCGCCGATTCGCTTTCGGCCCAGGGAATCGATGCCGAGGTGGTCGATTTGCGCGTCCTGCGTCCGCTGGACGATGCGACCATCATGGCCTCCGTCGCAAAATGCCGTCGTGCGGTGATCGTCGACGAGGGCTGGCGCAGCGTCAGCCTCGCCGCGGAGCTGATGGCGCGCATCGTCGAGCAGGTTTTCTATGAACTCGACGCACCTGTCGCGCGGGTCTGTTCTGCGGAGGTACCGATTCCTTATGCCAGGCATATGGAAGAGGCCGCCCTGCCCCAGGCGGACAAGATTGCAACCGCCGCCAGCCAGCTGATCGCATGAGCAAGCCGGCAGCCCTCACTTCCAGCGCCCGCAACCGGCGCATCGCTCCGGCGAGGACAACATGATCGAATTCCGCCTCCCCTCGCTGGGCGCAGACATGGACGAGGGTACGCTGCTCGAATGGGCCGTGCAGCCCGGCGACACCGTGAAGAAGGGGCAGATCATCGCCGTGGTCGACACCAGCAAGGCTGCGATCGAGGTGGAGACGTGGCACGACGGTGTCGTCGCCGAGCTTCTGGTTTCGCGGGGAGACAAGGTTCCCGTCGGCACGTTGATGGCGACCTTCCTTGAACCTGGCGAAACACCAGGCGCCCTGCAGCGCGCATCTGGGCCAGAGCAGGCGAGCGGCACTCCGGGTCGACGCATGGTGTCCCCGGCAGCGCGCAAGCTCGCACTGGAACAGGGGATCGACGTCGCAGCCCTCACCGGCACCGGGCCGGGAGGCGCGGTAACGCTGGCCGATGTCGAGCAAGCGGCGCGCAAGCCCTCCGCCACGCCAGGCGACCGATCGGCCGAGATCCGCAAGACAATTGGCGCCGCGATGGCGCGAGCCAAGCGCGAGATTCCTCATTACTACGTCGCAGAGACGATTCCGTTGCGGACTGCGCTCGCCTGGCTCACCCGGGAAAATGCTGGCCGATCCATGAGCGAGCGCGTCCTCCCAGCCGTCTTGCTGATCAAAGCCGTCGCAGTCGCGCTCAAGCGCTTCCCCGAGTTGAATGGATTCTTCCGCAACGGTGCCTTCAGCGCCGCAACGGCGGTGCACGTCGGGATCGCGATATCCCTCCGCCAGGGCGGCCTGGTGGCGCCGGCGCTGCTGCATGCCGACAGCAAGCCAGTTGCACAACTGATGCAGGAACTGGCCGACCTGGTCAGGCGCTGTCGCGCTGGTTCCCTCAGGCGTGCCGAATTGTCCGAGCCTACCATTACCGTTACCAATCTCGGGGATCAGGGCGCGGAACAGGTGTTCGGGGTCATCTATCCTCCCCAGGTGGCGCTGGTGGGTTTTGGTCGCATCATTGAGCAGCCATGGGTGGAAGACGGTGCGGTGACAGTGATGCCAGCCCTGACAGCCACCCTCTCGGCCGACCATCGTGTCTCGGACGGTCATCGCGGCGCACTCTTTCTCACCGAACTACGAGAACTGCTACGACATCCTGAGGAGTTTGACCGATGAACAACGCCAGTATCCGCGCCATCGTCGTATCCACGTTGCGCGAGATCGCCCCTGAAATCGAGCCGCAGGCCCTGCGCCCGGATCGTCCGCTGCGCAGGGAGGTCGATCTTGATTCCATGGACTGGCTCCGCTTCCTGCTCGCCCTGCACGAGACATTGAAAGTGGAAATCCCGGAGTCCGACTACAGCCGGCTCGTCACGCTTGACGATGTCGTTTCCTACCTGGAAGCCGCAGCAGCACGTTGAGCCTGCTTCGGGCCGAAGCCGAGAGAACGCCGTGTCCTGCACGCCCGGCACACATGGCACGGGAGGGAAGCCCTTCGCGGAACAGTGGTGGTACGTGTGCCGGCAGGCAAGCCAAAAGCATCGGGGGCAATCATGCCAGACTACTATGTGAACAGGCCGTCTCCCGGACCGAGACCCATCTGGGTGGAACGTTATCCCCCAGGCGCGCCTGCGGAGGTCGACGTCCATCGCTCTGCTTCGCTTGCCGACATGCTCGTGGGGATGAATACCCTGTTCAGGCTATTGCTCGACGCACCGGGTTTTGCGGAAGCCTGCCGGGCAAACGCCCGCAACCTCAAGGTGGCAGTTGCCGGCGGAAGACGCAATGAATGACAGGCGCGATCCTACTATCCCTTGTGCCCCCCAACCGGGGCTTGCCGATGCGCAACGCCTGCTTGGCATCGTACGCGCGCTGGCGGCTGAGCTGCGGCCCGGTGCGCAGGACGTCAGCACGTTGGGGATAGATCATTCGCTCGAGCGCGATTTCGGCCTGGACAGCTTGGCGCGGGCGGAGCTGCTGACACGTATCGAGCACGAATATGGCAGCAGGATCAATGAAGAAGCACTCATGGCCGCCGATACACCTCGTGACCTGCTCAGTCTCGCAGCGCATGGGGCAGCAGCGGCCATTCCCGCCACGATGCCCGCGGTTCCCGTGGTGCAAGGTGCGGCCAGGACGGCAGCAGCCAACCGGCCGCCAGGCAGTGCCGCCACGCTAATGGATCTGATTGACTGGCATGCGGCGTCGCATGGCGATGAGCTATACGCCACCCTCCAGGGGAGCGGCGACATTAGCTATGGGTCAATGCGGGCGGGCGCGCTTGCCGTAGCCACTGGCCTGGCGCGGCAGGGCCTGGCTGCAGGTGACCGGGTGGCCCTTATGCTGCCGACCGGACGCGACTTCTTCGACGTATTCTTCGGCGCGCTTTATGCGGGTTGCATCCCCGTCCCGCTTTATCCGCCCGCGCGCCTTTCCCAGATCGAGGACCACATGCGGCGCAGCGCCGGGATCCTTGCCAATGCCGAGGCTGCCATCCTCGTGACTGCGCCACCGGCCAAGCCCCTGCTACGCCTGCTGCGCCCACAGTGCGCGGCGCTGCGCCAGATCCTGGCGCCTGCCGATCTCAGCGCCGCTGGTGACGCACCGAGCGACGCATGGCGCCGGCAAGCGGATGACATTGCCTTTCTGCAATACACTTCCGGCAGCACGGGCAACCCAAAAGGGGTCGTGCTGACGCATGCCAATCTACTGGCCAACTTGCGGGCGATGGAGCGTGCCGCGCATGTTACTGCGGCCGATGTCTTTGTGTCGTGGCTGCCGCTGTACCACGACATGGGCCTGATCGGCGCCTGCATGGGGAGCCTGCAGGTCGGATTCCGCCTGGTGCTGCTGTCGCCCACTGATTTCCTGACGCGCCCTGCCTCTTGGCTGTGGGCCATTCACCAGCATCGCGGCTCGTTGTCCGCGGCGCCGAACTTCGCCTACGAGCTCTGCGCGAGCAAGATTGATGAAAAGGATCTTGCCGGCCTGGACCTAAGTTCGTGGCGCCTGGCATACAACGGTGCTGAGCCGGTCAGCTCCGAAACCATTGACAGCTTTACCGCACGCTTTGCCAGGTATGGCTTCGATCGCGCCGCCATGACCCCTGTATACGGCCTCGCCGAGTGCTCGGTCGGACTCGCGTTCCCGCCGGCAGGACGTGGGCCGTGCGTCGACCAGGTCGATCGGGAGACGCTCGCGCGCCAGGGTATCGCCCGTGCGCCGGACCGGTCGGAGCGCAAGGCGCTCAGGCTGGTCTCCAGCGGCCTGCCGTTGCCGGGACATCAGATCCGCATCGCCGATCTAGCCGGCCACGAGTTGCCCGAACGCTCCCTGGGGCATGTCCAGTTCCAGGGCCCGTCCGCGACCACGGGCTACTTCCGCAACCCCGACGCCACGGCGGGCCTGTTCGATGGCCCATGGCTGAAGACCGGCGACATGGGCTATATCGCAGCCGGCGAGCTTTATCTGGCAGGGCGCCTCAAGGACATCATCATTCGCGCCGGCCAGCACCTGTTTCCGCAGGAACTCGAGGAGGCGATCAGCCGGGTAAGCGGTGTGCGCAAGGGCGGTGTCGCGGTCTTCCCCGCCACCGATGCGCGCTCCGGTACCGAGCGCCTGGTCGTTCTGGCCGAGACCCTTGAAGAGAACGACGATGCCCGCAGCCAGATACGCACGGAAATCAGCCATCTGGCGGTCGATTTGATGGGCATGCCTGTCGACGAAGTGCTGCTGGCGCCGCCGCGCACGGTACTGAAGACGTCCAGCGGAAAGCTGCGCCGTGCCGCCTGCCGCGAGTTGTATGAACGGGGCGAGATCCATGGCACGCCGCGCGCGCCCTGGCGTCAATTGCTACGGATTGCCATCTCTGGCGCAAGCATCCAGTTCGCGCGCTTCCTGCATCAAGCTTCAGCGTGGCTCTGGGCTGCCTGGGTATGGACGGTTTGCGTTTTGTTTGCCCTGCCGGCTTGTCTGATGGTGGTGCTTTTGCCGGGGCGCCCACTGCGTCGGCGGAGCGCGCGAGCCAGCGCCCGGCTCGGCCTCGCGCTGACGGGGTTGTCTCCGAAGATCGAAGGCCTGCCCGAGCTCGGCCGGTCGGCACCGGTCGTCATCGTGGCCAACCACGCCAGCTACACCGATGTGATTTTGCTCACGGCAGTGCTGCCTCCCCACTTCACCTTTGTGGCGAAGCAGGAGCTGCAGCGGAGCCAGCCGCTGGCGCTGCTGCTGGGCAGGCTTGGCTGCGCCTTCGTTGAGCGCTTCGACCTCGCACGTGGGGTCGAAGATACCAGTGCGCTGGAGAAGCGAATCATCGGGGGCGAATCCCTCGTCTTCTTTCCGGAGGGCACGTTCCGGCGAGAGCCCGGACTGATGCCTTTTAGACTGGGGGCGTTCCGGTGCGCCGCCCGCGCGCGGGCACCGGTTATTCCCATCGCCCTGCTCGGCACTCGCTCATTGCTGCGGGACGGGCGCTGGTGGCCGAGTCGTGCATCGTTGGCGTTCATTGCGAGCGAAGCGGTCTTCGCATCAGGCGATGACTGGCAAGCAGTATTGCGGCTGCGCGACGCGGCTCGCGACAAGATCCGCGCGAGGCTTCAGGAGCCAGACGCGGCAGCTTGATCCGCCATCTTGGGCGACTACCGCGCCCGCTTGAGTTGCTGGCCATCTTCGTGGCGGGCGTCGTGTAAGCAGATGACCATCGGCCCCCGGTACGGCGGAATCCTTGGGCGCTGAGTACCGGGAAGCGTTGCCTGCCCGTCCCGCGACACAAGTGACGCGCTCGGCTTTCCGGATCGCGCGGTCGGGTTGGGGAGGCAATGCATGGCTCTTTGATGCAGAGCAAATCGAAACCGCCATCGCTTGCCAAAGTAGAAAGCACCCGGCGTGCACCGCGCCGTCATTCCAGGAGATCATGATGAGCAACCTAAGACGCTATGACCCCTTCTCGATCGAACCGCTTGGCGATGTGCTGCAGAGCATGTTGCGCAACTGGCGAATTGCGCCGGACACATCCTTGCCCTTCAAGGTCGACGTCGCCGAGTCCGACGCCAGCTACACCATCGCCGCTGATCTGCCGGGGGTGAAGAAGGAAGACATCAACGTCACCGTAGACCGCGGCACTGTGATGATCTCGGCCAAGCTCGAGAGGGCGTCTGAAGAACGGGAAGGTGACCGCGTGATCCGGCAGGAGCGCTACAGCGGATCCATGCAACGCGCCTTCACGCTGGGCGGCAACATCGATTCTGACAAGATCGACGCCAGCTTCCAGAACGGTGTGCTTCGGCTTGTACTTCCAAAGAAGGACGCTTCACCGCAACAGCGCGTCACCATCCGCTGAAGCCGGCGTGGCAACGAGATTGTGATGCGAGTTCAGGATATCTGTCCGACGAAGGCCGTGCGCATTACCATGTCCAACGCAGCGCTGCTACCGGTACGGGTGCGGACCGGTGCCGCGCCGACGTCGCAGAAGGGATGACGGGTGGGCTCGTGGCGATCTGCCATTGCCGACGGATCCAGCGCTCCGGCGTGCCGACTCCGTTCCACGCACACTTCGATGGCCGCCCCAATCAATCTGTGGCAGTACTATTGTAACGGCGCCATATCTCATCAAGGTTGCAAGAAATGAAATCGGATTACCAGGTTCAGAAGGACGTCAAGGAGGAACTCGACTGGGATCCCGCAATTGACGCGGCGTCCATCGGCGTTGAGGTCCATGATGGGATCGTCACGCTAAATGGACACCTGTCCAGTTTCGCGGAGAAGCTTGCAGCCGAGCGGGCTACGGAACGCGTCTCGGGCGTGCGCGGCGTCGTCGTCAAGCTTGACGTGAGTCCGCCCAGCGCTTTCCCCGACGAAGCCATTGCCCACGCGGCACGCGACGCATTGGAGTGGCACGTCCACGTGCCGTCGGACGCTATCAAGGTGCGCGTGGAGCGCGGCTGGGTCACGCTGTCCGGGAACGTCAACTGGGGCTACCAGAAGAATTTGGCTGAACGCACAGTGGGCCAGCTCCGCGGGGTGGTCGGGATCATCAACAACATCCGGATGAACGAAAGGACTGCGCCGCCAGATGTCGAGAATCGCATCGAGGAGGCACTACGCCGCCATGCCCTTCGCGAGGCACACCATATCAGCGTCAAGGTCAAAGACGGCACTGCCACGTTGACCGGCCGCGTGGATTCGCTGGCGGAGCGTCGCGCTGCCGTCGGAGCCGCGTGGTCTGCGCCGGGCATCTCGGCGGTGATCGATCAGCTGGAAGCCAGGCCGTGACGCCTGAATGGCGATCAAGTACGGAGGGCAATCACCGGGCACCCGGATAGCCACGCGGCCTAGTATGCAGCTGAAGCGGCGGTTAGACGTGTGGCCGGGCTGAGTTCGGCATCGCCGTTCATTAGAACGGCAAGGGACACGGACTGGGAAGACGACTGGTCGAGAAGATGAGGGCGCGCCCGCGTTCTTGCTTAGGGTTGCGTCATCGCAATCGGCGCGCACGGCCGTCAGCGTACGCTGGTAGCAGGCAAGCTGCTCGCCCCGTGCAAGCGACAGACGGCGGCGGCATGGCGGCGTCCCATACCGACGTGCTGAGCGCGAGATATAGCCGGGCTCAAGCTAACGTCCGACCATCGAAGTTGCTGCGGGCGCGGCGCAAGCCGATCGAATAGGGCTTCGGGGTCAAGAATCCGGTCCGTCAACGGCCTCTGCTGATCGCATCGAGGAGTTGGCGGCCTTTCCCAGTCACGCGGATCTGCCTGCGCTCTGGTGTCGCAGCTTCAAGACGAACCAGCTGGCGCTCGACAAGGGTACCAATGTCGGCGGGGTCCAGCTCACGGTTTCCTTCCGCGTCACCGAGAACAATCAGGGCTGCTATCTCGTGCGGGCTCAGCATCTCTGTCTCCGGCAGTGTTTGACGGGTCATGCCTGGTACGCCGCAGCAGCCTCGCCTAGCCGCCGGGCCGGTCGCCGGCACGTGTCTGACACTATAGAAGTCGAGGTCCCATGGGAGTCACCAGATTCCGGTGTGTTTGCGCTCGATCAAATTGAATTGCCGCATTGAGCAGCACCTGCCTGGCTCGAATCACAGTCGCTTAAGCGGCCTAACTGTGAAGGCAAAATGGGTCCAGCTCATGGCAGGGTTGTTGCGGCGCCAGGTAAGCGCGAGACGGTAGCCGATTCTCGCGGGTCCTGGCGCCGGCCTGAGAACTCGGTTTAAACGTGGCTTACACCAGCACCTCTTCCGCAGGCACATACGCACAGCCGTGCGCACGCGCGACTGCCGCATAGGTGACGTTGCCGCGACAGACATTCAAGCCGGCGCGCAGGCAAGGATCTTCTCCGAGCGCGCGCGACCAGCCCTTGTCGGCAATCGACATTGCATAGCCGATGGTGGCATTGTTCAAGGCAAAGGTGGACGTCCTGGCAACGGCCGCCGGCATGTTGGTCACGCAATAGTGCAGCACATCATCGACGACATAGATTGGTGCCGTATGGCTGGTGGGTCGGGATGTCTCAAAGCAACCCCCTTGATCGATCGCCACGTCCACCACCACCGAATTGCCCTTCATGCGGGCAACCATAGCCCGCGTCACTAGCTTGGGTGCTTCGGAGCCGGGCACCAAGACCGCACCAATGACCGCATCAGCCGTGAGGAGCGCGCGCTCGATGGAGTCCGCGCTGGAAAAGAGCGTGACAAGTCGATTGCCGTAGACAAGCCCCAGATGCCGCAGGCGATCGATGTTCCGGTCCAGTACTGTGACACGCGCGCCCATGCCCACGGCAATATGAATCGCATTGGTGCCCACCACGCCAGCGCCAATCACCACCACATGGGCCGGTGCAACCCCCGGCACGCCGCCTAGTAGCAGGCCCATGCCACCCTGCGGCTTCTCGAGATAGGCGGCAGCCACCTGCACGGACATGCGGCCGGCCACCTCGCTCATGGGCGCCAGCAAGGGAAGGCTGCCGTCCGGCGCCGCCACGGTCTCGTACGCAATGCAGATGGCGCCGGAGTTCAGCAAGTCCATGGTCTGCTCGCGATCCGCCGCCAGATGCAAGTACGCATACAGGATCTGCCCGGGCCTAAGCAGCGCCCGCTCGCCCGGTTGCGGCTCCTTCACTTTCACGATCATCTCCGCCGAGCCGTATACCTCCGCTGCATCTCCGGCCAGCTTGGCACCGGCCAGCACGTAGGAATGATCGGTAAGGCCGATTGCGGTGCCGGCGCCGGCCTGCACTACCACCTTGTGACCGCGGCTGACCAGTTCGCGTACGCTGGCCGGGGTGAGACCGACCCGGTACTCCTGATCCTTGATTTCCTTTGGTACGCCGATTCGCATAGCACTGGCTCACACTGGTGGCAATTACGGTTCCGCATAAGGTGCTTGAACCCGTCCACGGCGACCGTGGTTCTCGCCATTTCAAAAA
Source organism: Cupriavidus sp. IK-TO18 (assembly GCF_015549295.1). Classification (NCBI taxonomy): domain Bacteria; kingdom Pseudomonadati; phylum Pseudomonadota; class Betaproteobacteria; order Burkholderiales; family Burkholderiaceae; genus Cupriavidus; species Cupriavidus sp. IK-TO18. The sequence goes on along the minus strand of NZ_JADGMP010000027.1, from coordinate 99,021 downwards.
CACGCACGAGCACCTACATGCGCATGGCCGATGTGGTTCCCTTCGCGTTCAATAGCGCAAAATGCTTGCTGATATGTGAACGGCCGTTTCTCTACAAGGAGCAGGCTCATTCAAATGCCTTCCTTTCATAGGGAATCTTCACTTCCAGACAAAAGCCCTCTCCGGGCGCACTATCGACGGAGACTGTGCCACCGAGTAAGCGTGCACGCTCCCGGATACCGAGCAGTCCGAGAGATTTCCGGGGCTCATCGTTGGCCGGCTTTTTGTCCCAACCAATACCATTGTCTTGCACCTGCAACTCCAATTGCCCTTGAGCACGCGTAACGTGAATATGCACGGCCGTCGCGTTGGCATGCCGGACGACATTGCTCAACGCCTCCTGGGCGATACGGAACATTGCAATTGCCACTTGCTCGGACACGTCGGCATCCGCGCCGTCGACAGTCACGGATAGCCCATAGCGTTTGGCGCAGTCATTGGCAAGCCACTCAATAGCCGGCAGCATCCCCAGCTCATCAAGCAAAGCGGGCCGCAGGTCGCTTGCTATTCGCCGCACCGAGGCCACGGTTTCGTCGATGACGACGTTCATGGCCGCAACCTCCTCCAGCAGGCATTCAATACTCCTTCCCTCTTTCAGGTCGGCGCCAAGCATGGCGAGATCCATTTTCATGGCACTCAGGCGCTGACCAAGATCGTCGTGTAATTCGCGTGCGATCCGACGCTTTTCCTCCTCGCGAGTGACGAGGATACTATCCGACAGGTGTTGCAATTCCTCGCGCGAATGCCGCATTGCCTCCTCGGCTCGTACGCGTTCGGTGATATCGCGCAGCATCACTGTGTACAGCTTGGTACCTCGATCGGCAACCTGTGAGATTGATGCTTCTATGGGAAACTCGCTGCCGTCACGCCGTAAGGCGTATAGCGCACGCTGGCGTCCCATTTCGCGGTCCGAAACACCGGTAACACCGAAGCGGCGAACATGCTCTTCGTGAGCGGGCCTGAAGCGTTCTGGAATAAAGTCGGCCAACGAACGACCGATCGCCTGGCCGGCAGGCCATGCAAACAGTTTCTCTGCCATGGGATTGAACTGGATGACCCTCTGGTCGCTATCGACGCTAATGATCGCTTCCATGGACGACCGAATGATGCCCGCCAAGCGCGCTTCGCTTTCCTTCACGCGTTGCAAATTCGTGTGAAGCGCCTCGTCGGCACGCGCACGTTCGGTAATGTCTCGCAGCATGACGGTGAACAGCCTGGTCCCGCCCTCAACCGTCTGCGAAATGGACGCCTCGATCGGGAACTCGCTGCCATCCCGGCGCAAAGCAAAGAGCGCGCGTTGACGCCCCATTTGCCGCTCCGACACTCCCGTGATACCAAATCGGCGCACATGCTCTTCATGAGCAGCCCGAAAGCGCTCGGGGATGAAGTCCCCAAGCGGCCGGCCGATAGCCAGTTCGGCTGGCCACGCGAACAGGGTTTCCGCCATGGGGTTGAAGAGCACCACGCGCTGTTCGCTGTCCACGGTGATAATCGCCTCCACGGATGAACGGATGATCGCCGACAAGCGTGCTTCATTTTCCACCACGTTGCGGCTTTCCCCACCCGACAGATAGCGGGATCGCCGCCGGTGAATCAGGAACAGGCCAACGGCAAATCCGATTCCGGCGCCCAGCGATGCGAACAGCGCAGACGAGACCTCCCAATACTGCTGGACTCTGGCTTGTAGCAGATACGACAGCACCGCAAATAGCACGACTGTGCCACTGCCGATCGCGATGTCGATAGCATTAGGAGGCAATCCTTTTAGCGACAGAGGCTTGCCCTCGGGGGCGAAAGGGCTAGTCATGCGGGGCAGAATCCGATCGATACGGTGCCTTTTAGGGCTATTCTGCACACCAATATAGCTTGCCTATTACCAATCGCAACCACAGAATGTGTCCTGCGCGACATATTTCTTGGCGGCGGTTGTTAGCAAGGAACGTCTAAGCCTGGAAATGTTGTTGGTATAGGCGATGAACATCTGGCTGCCGGCAAAGCCCGGTTCCTGTGCTGACCAACGTTGCTGATGCCGCCGCCAATCCATAATGGAAAGCCTCGGAGACTGAAGTGTTACGGTTGAGGGCCCAAACCATTGCCCCGACGAAACTGTCCCCTGCCCCGATCGCGCTGCTTACAAGCGCAGGAAGCGCTTGTGCACGTAACGTAACATCCCGAGTGACCAACAGCGCGCCGAGCGGGCCGAGAGTGAGAACAACCATTTCGGCCTGGCCGCGCTCGACAATCCCGCAGGCGGCATCGTGCCATTCGCATTCGTGCAGCAACGGCAAGCCGGTCAATTCCCTGAGTTCCGCCAGGCTCGGTTTCACGAGAGTGACGCCCTCCTCCAGTACGGAAACGAGTGCGGGCCCAGAGGTATCGACGATGATCCGAATGCCGCGCGCGCGAGCTTCGCGTGCGAGTATCGCGTAGAAGTCCGCAGGAACGCCGGAAGGCAGGCTGCCGCTCATGACGAGGTAACGCGGCGGCGTCGGAAGGGCCTGGATGTACGCGATGCATCTCTCCCATTCGTTCTTTGCAACAAATGGTCCTGGCAAAATGAAGCGGAACTGGCGACCGGTCGAGGACTCGCTGACGGAGAAGTTTTCGCGAGTATCACCGGCAATCCCGAGGCAGACCGCTGGCACGTGCTCAGCCTCCAGCAACTGCTGCAACAACTGGCCGGTAGCTCCCCCGGCAAGAAACACCGCAAGGCAGTCTCCGCCAAGACGGTGGATTACCCGGGCAACATTGATGCCTCCGCCACCAGGATCTCTTCTCGCGTCACTACACCTTAGCTTGCAGGTGTCGTTCATGCGGTCGACAGCAGTCGCGACATCCACCGCCGGATTTGGTGAAATCGTCAAGATGTCAGTCATTGGCTATAGCAAGCTGGTTCATGGTGCCCCCGCGCAACGTCGTAAAGCGTTTTGCAAGCGCCGTTTCTAACGAGCGTCCCGAGCGACCACACGCTGCCCTTCCGCTAGGTCGTTGGACGGATACCGAATCAGTGGAAGCTCATTGGGAAGACTGCGCTGTCCGGCTGCGTGTCGGCAAAGACGAGCGCCACGTCGTCGTGCTGGACTCTCCCGAACTGCAATGCGAGTATCTCGCCCACCCCGTCCAAACCGAACCTGCCAACGATCATGAGGCCCACGGCCAGAGCAATCCCAGTCATGGAGAGCAGGGCACGTCTCGACGCCTCACCTGGTAGCGCCCGGATCTGGTCGGCGACCAGCAGTGGCGCCCGCTTGACGCTCGCGAACACATCGGCAAACCGGTGTGCGGTGTAGTAGCGTTCCTGCGCCCGCATCAGCGAATGCCAGGCGCCCTGCATGCCAATCAATACAGCAACGCCGCAGCTCACCACCAGCGCGGTGGCAGCCATGAGTTGCGCTCTTTAAGCGAAACAGCAGTCTGCAACCTTTCGTGCCAGATCGGTCAGCAGCCGCGCACATGCCGGCGTCCATGTTGCCTATGCTGGGCGGGCTTCAGGCTTGACCAGTACCACAGGGCATGGCGTGTGTGCGATGACGCGGCTCGCAACCGAGCCCACGATCGCATCAAGGAATGCGCCGCGCCCGTGCGTCCCCATGACGATGGCCAAGGCATTGATAGACCTCGCGTACGCGACAATACGCTCGGGAGCAAAGCCAACCAGGCCCTGCCATACCGTCGGCACGCCCGCATTTTGCAGGATGTCGATCACGGATTTCATAACGCGCGCGCTTTCCTCGGTATGCCAGGCCTCAAGGTCGCCCTTGCCAATGTAGGACTTTACCTCACCGGAAACGTCTGGCATACAGTGCACCACGTGCACGTGGAGGTCTTCCCTGAATAGTCTCCCCTTCGCGAGCCATTCCGCAGCGGCATCACTGTAGACTGAGCCGTCTGTTGCAAGGACAACATTTGCCATTTCACCCTCCGCTTCAGCATGGGCATGTCGAGCTTTGTCCAGCTCCGGTTGCCCTGAGTCGATTTCAATAACCGCCGCCTATGCATTGCCGACTGCACTCCTTCTTAACGTATATCCGCAGGAGGACTGGTACTTGACATACATCAACAGCGGCGCACCAACCGGACGGCACCAATCCACACACTAGATTCCGCGTCGGTTGGCACCTCCCAGGAGATGACCGACCGGGCGCATAATGATCACTCTCCGCCGCTCGCCATTGCTGCGCCATGATTGGCGACCCAGAGTGATGGGTCATCAGGCGAATGGCAACGCCACAAGCCCGCAGCAGGCGCTCGGGCGCTCCACCAGGGCCCTCAATGCCGTATGCGTACTGGATATCGCGACATTGACCTCGGTCTGCTGCCAGTCGCAGTTGGCACACTGAGTGGCGGCATGCTGCTGCTCGCCTTCGGCCATGATGGCGCCGCGGGCATGTCCTGGGCAGTGGGCGCATTGGCCACCACGGCAGCCTTGCTGGTTGCCATGGTGCGATCACTGCGGCGCAAGCAAGCTGGTGTCGATATCCTCGCGCTCCTGGCGATCGGGCTGGCGCTTACGCTTGGCGAGTTTCTCGCCGCCGCCGTGCTCGCCTTGATGATTGAAAGCGGCAAGGCACTGGAGGCTTATGCGCAGGCGCGTTCCCAGCGTGAGATGAGCGCTCTGCTCAGTCGTGCCCCGCAGTTTGCCAACCGGTTCGAGGATGGTGAATGGCGTACCGTCTCGCTGGAGGCCGTCCGACCGGGCGATCGCCTCCTGGTCCGACAGGGAGAATTGGTGCCGGTCGATGGCGCGCTGGTGGGACAGGCGCTGCTGGACGAATCTGCACTGACCGGAGAATCGCTGCCGGTAAGACGTGAACCTGGTGAGACCGCGCGCAGCAGTGTGCTGAATGCCGGCGCTCCATTTGAGATGGTGGCGGCCACGACCGCATCGGACAGCACCTTCGCCGGGATTGCCAGGCTGGTGCAAACCGCCCGCGCTGAACGCCCGCCCGCGGCTCGGCTGGCTGACCGTTACGCTCTGTGGTTCGTGCCAGTCACCCTGCTGGTTGCCGGGATCGCCTGGTACGCCAGCGGAGATCTCCGCCGGGCGCTGGCAGTGCTGGTGGTCGCTACACCGTGTCCGCTGATATTGGCGGTGCCAGTGGCAATTGTTGCCGGCATGTCGCGTTGTGCCCGGCACGGCGTGCTGGTAAAGGGTGGTGGTGCGCTGGAGCGACTGGCACAGGCCAGCATGCTGTTCTTCGACAAGACCGGGACGCTTACGCGGGGCAAGACGCGGCTGGCTGGCGTCGATTGCGCACCCGGCTGGGTGGCAGCGGACTTGCTGCGCCTTGCCGGCTCGCTGGCGCAGGCTTCTGGCCATGCCGCCGCGGAAGCGATTGCGACTGCGGCACGCGATCGGGGACTGCCTCTGGATCTGCCGTCGGAGGTGGCTGAGACCGCCGGTGCTGGCGTTTCGGGGCGCGTCGGCCGGCATGCCGTTGCAGTAGGCGTGCCTGCATTCGCCGGCGGATCAGAAAGCTGGCCGCCTTGGTGCAAGGCCGCGCTGCAGCGCGCGGCCTATGAAGGCGCATCAGTCTCGCTCGCGACGGTCGACGGCGTACTGGTCGGAGCGCTGCAGTTCGAAGACCAGATACGGATGGAGACACCCCGCGCGCTGCGCTTGCTGCGCAAGGCCGGCATTCGCCGCCTGGCCATGCTGACGGGAGACAGGCGCGACGTCGCGGAGACGGTTGGCGCGATTCTCGGTGTCACGGAAGTCCATGCAGGCGTCAGCCCCGCCGAGAAACTGGCGAAGATCGAAGCGGCGCGCCATGATGGCATCGTCGTGATGGTGGGAGACGGCGTCAATGATGCGCCGGCGCTGGCGGCAGCGGATGTCGGCGTCGCCATGGGGGCGCGGGGCACTGCGGCGTCTTCGGAAGCCGCGGACGTCGTACTGCTCGTCGACCGCCTGGACCGGCTGGCAGATGCGATACGCATTGCCCGGCACTCGCGCACACTTGCCGCTCAAAGCGCCTTGGCCGGCATGGCCCTGTCTTTTGTCGCGATGGCGGCGGCTGCGCTCGGCTATCTTCCGCCGCTGGCGGGCGCAGTGTTGCAGGAGATCATCGATGTGTTGGTCATCGCCAACGCGCTGCGAGCGCTCCGCGCCGGCGAGCCGGTAGAGCAACAAGGGTTGCCCGCTGCCAAGGCCGCAAGCCTGGACCGAGAGCATATGGCGCTCGGTCCTCTGATGGAGGATATTCGCGGACTTGCGGACAGGTTGCCCCATCTGCCCGGACCGTCGGCCGCCACCGAATTGCGCCGTCTGTGCACTGCCCTCTGCACGACGCTCCTGCCCCACGAACAGCGCGATGACGCCGAACTTTACCCGCAACTGGCGAGACTCATAGGAGGGGATGACCCTCTGGCAGCGATGAGCGGCATGCATCGCGAACTCTTCCGACTGATTCATGTCCTCCAACGGATGGCGGACGATCTGCCGCCGGAGGGACCTGACGACAGCCGGACCAGGGAGTGCCAGCGGTTGCTCTACGGGCTCGAGGCGGTATTGCGTCTGCACTGCGCGCAGGAAGACGAACTGTTCCACACACTACGCGAAGATGCGCGCGGATGACGTGGGTGTGTTCCCCGGGGGCGACTGGCCATCGTTGCGCCGTGCACAAGCTCAAAGGACCGCCGCAGCTGCGTGGTTTCCGTTTGCCAAGCGGCAGAACAGCCAGTTTTCTGCCGGCGTGTCTGCTGGCAAGCGAAACGTTAGATCGAGCGGCTGTCCGTCCACCACGATATCCGTCAGCTGAAGCCAATCTTGATAGCCGATGGCAAGCCGATAATCTCCCGCTGGAAGCTGCAGATAGAACATCGGTCCCGCTTCCGTAACATGCAATGCCGAACCTCCGCTCCTGCCCACCAGAAAGACGGCAGTACCGTGTAGCGGCTCGCCGCGCGCGGCGTCCACAATGGTCAGCCGTACATTGAACCGGTCGGCAATGGCCAGCATGGCCTTCACATCGGCCTCGTCGTTCCCCCCGGACGCGTATACGACCTCGTGCCGCGCCATCGTGGGCATGCCGGCGTCCCATCGATTATCATGGAAAGCACACCCCGTGAGCGCTGCGGCCAACAGAGAAATTGTCACGACGCGCAGCTTGCCAGCGCCATTTATCATTACCGCCACCCATTCAGCCATCGCACCATTGCGCAGATTGCCGCCTTGCGGGAGCAAGCTACCGCAAGTCAGGCCCCTCTGCCTCTGGCACCAGTAGCACCGGACGAAGTGTAGTATGCGCCGGTACATTGGCTACTCGAGTTCTGTTCTGTCATACAGATCAAGGTAGTGGCCAGACTGGTAATGGCGTTGATCCGCATCAACCTGCCAGAGGGATTCAAAAGTCGTCTCAGCAGTACGAGGCCCAGTAACTGCGACACTGTGCCCGAATTGATGTAGCGCAACCCCGGCCCGGCCGCAACATCTAGATTGATCCATAGAGGCGTCGGGCACTGGGCACTGCCCCCTACATCGGAATGAATGTGAGCCATCCATGGAAGAACTGAAACCCTATGCGAGTCTTTCGCTGCTGCCACGGCGGGCGCCATGGCGCAAATATTTACCTCGATTGTGCTTCAGCGGCGCTAGCCGCCGTATTGCGTGGCTGGCTTAACCGGCGCCAATTGGCAGAGCATATGTCGCGAACGAAGACGAGGAACCGATTCTGTCCCAGACGATCGGCCGTCCGGCCTCCCATGCCAGTGCAGTCGCGTGAGCACGGCGTTCCCACATCAAATCAAGGGCATCCGAAATCAAGGAGACTCTGCCATGATCAAACACCTCGGCAGCGCGGAGCAGATCCGCGATGAAATTTCACGACGCGTGCAGGAAAACACTGACCTTGGTGAGGCTTTCCGCGATTGCAGCATCCCGTTGCCACGGCATGTCGACGCGGCGACCAATGGTGGCTGTAACTGGATCATCGATGCCTTTCCCGCAGTGCCGGCGAGTTGCCTTACGACTGTGAAAGCGGTGACAGCTGAAATGATGCGCGAGTACGACTTACGTTAGAAGCCCTTGCCCGCTTAACCGAACGACGTCGGCAAAGACAGGCCTGTTCATGGCACTTTGGCTTCCGGTTCTCCTGCCTCTTCGCGTTGCCGCTCATGGTGGCGCGGGAGGCTTCGCTTTGCGAACGGGTATGCCTGATGCGCCTTGCCGCCCTGACATCCTCGTCCGCCGAAAAAAGAAGCATAGGAGCTAAGTATGATCGATGAAACGAGCGAACTCGGACCTCTGGATCCCGGGCGCGTCAACATGATGGATCCGCTTGAAGTGCAATACTGGTGCCGCGAACTGCGTTGCAATGAGCGGCAGTTGGAGGAAGCCGTTAGGGCCGCGGGAGACCATATCGCAGCGGTGAGGGAAACACTGGAGGCCGGTCACGGAAGAATCCAAGGCGGCCGCGCCTGATCTTGATAGCGCATTCAGGAACCGCGACGCCGCTCGCGGCACGCTCGGACGCTCGTTGCGTGCGTGAAGCTGGGACCATCCAGGATTGGCGAAGCGTAGCCCATCGCGGCAAGACGATCCAGATTAATACATCGCCGCTCGCACACGAATGCAGGCATCGAAGAAGTCCGAGGCACTGAAGCCGGCCGCTACGGCACGTGCTCGCCAGGCAGTGTACGTACGGCCTTGCACTTCGATATACCGCGAGCGAAGAAGCGGGTCGAAAGGAAACATGCCGTCGGCCGCCGGAAATAGCGGACGGCGGCACAGGAAATCACTCCAGAACGCTTGAGACATCGTGCGTAACGAGACTGCCGCTTTCGCCGTCGATTGCGACAGGCTTTCCGTAGCGTTCGCTTCTTCTATAGGCATGTTGTCAATGCGACATTAGAACCGGCACTGTCATCGACTGAAGCAGCGTTCTGGTGACGCCGCCCAGCGCCAGTTCACGGACCCGGCTATGGCCGTACGCGCCCATGACAATTAGGTCGGCATTCCGGTCGGCGGCGTGCGAAAGCAGTCGTTGCCCGATGTCATTCCCATCCTCGTCCGGATAGCTGCGCAGTTGCGCGTTCACGCCATGACGGGCCAGCCACTCCACCGCATACTGCGGCGGTGACAGCCACGGTCCCTTTAGCGCGCTCGACGGCGTCCATGACACCACGTCGACGGTTTCGGCGCGCTTGAGAAGTGGCAACGCGTCGTGGAGAGCGCGGGCGGCCTCTCGGCTGCCGTTCCACGCCACCAGGATAGTCTTGCCGGTGCTGGAGAACCACCCCGCGTAAGGTACGACCAGAACCGGGCGCCCGCATTCCAGGACGATGGATTCGACAAAGGCTGGTTCGGCGTACGCTTCTTCGTCGCTCGGGTCATGCTGTCCGAGGATAACGAGGTCGGCCAGATGCGCCTCTGCCTGGACGGTCGCCGCCGTGGCCCAGTCGGGTGCGAGCCATTGCGTTGTGATGACCGCCTCGTCGGTGGCATCCATTAGAGCATGACGTGCCCTTTCGCCTACCTGGTGCTGCCATTCATTGTACGAAGCGAGATAGCGGTCGCCATCGACGAGATAGCGAACGGAGGTGGGATCAGGCTTGCCAACCGCGAGCAAGCCCACCAGCCTCGACTGGAACTGCACTGCCAGTTGCGTAGCAAGGTGCAGACGCTGATACACGCGTTGGCTGGCGTCCAGGTGAACCAGGATCGTAGCGTAGTCCATAATTGTCTCCATCTGACAAGGCCGTGACAGAAGGCGCCAGACGCCGCTCGCAATCAGCGGAGGGCAACCAGCACGCTGGCGTCTTGCTCCGATCCCACGATTATGATTGTCTCCTAAGGGTCTACAGGACCCAGCCCCTGCTGGCGTCCGCTTCTCCTGGAGGATCCATGTGACTGAAACAAGGCGATCGTACAAAGGATTTCACATTGTTCTATGCGTGCCAGACCGCATCGAACCTGGCAAGCCTTGCGGTCGCGTGGATCTCACCGCGCCCGACGGTGGTCTCGGCATTCGTTTCACGCCAGACTGGCCCAGCCCACCCGCCAGCCCGCAACAGGCCCGGGAATGGCTCTTTGCCTATGCGGCCGGCATCGTAGACTGCGAGCTCGCCGGCGGCTTTGGCATCGACCTGCACCATGACTAGGGTGGTGCCGTGGCAGAAAAGCTCGCGTGCCGGTGCGGGACGGCTTGGCGCAGGCGCCGCTGCGCGCGGTTTCGGTGGCCGCCAAAGATCCGGGATCGACGTACAGGCCGCGCAAAACGCAACCAGCGCGGTGGCTGCAAGGATGCACCGTCCAAGGCGGAAGGCCGTACAAGGGCTTGAAATGCGCAATGTCATGGCAACGCCTTGATCAGACCGCAAAGCGGAAATGACCGCTGTGCAGCACGATATGCTTTGCCCCAGTCATCTCGAACAGAGCCCCAGCCACCCGTTCTATGTCTTGGCGGTTGCGGAGGAATGCTGGTACCAGGTCTTCGCTGCGGTACGACCGCGCGCCAAAATGGTCTTCAAGCGCCTCCGCGGTAATCTCATAGGTTGCCGGTACTCCGTCTACCTTCACGGGACACTGCAAGCTGGGCCCGCTCGGGCAATATTCCGGCACATCGCCGGTGAAGTCGATCGTATGCATGGCTGAGTCGGGTAAATCCCCTCCGAGATTGCAGTCAGGCTAGGCGTCTTGGGCACGGATAAGCAGGACAGGCGCGAGTGCCTCGGCGACGACCCCGCGCGCAACGCTGCCCATGACCAGGCGGCGCACGCCCCGGCGACCATGTGTGCCCATGACGATCAGGTCTGCGCCCCAGCTGTTGGCTTCGGTGGCGATTGTGACGGCAATGTCGCCTTGAAGCATCGGCTTGCCGAGCAGCCGGGTGGCATGGCGGATGTGGCCCGCCGCCAGCCGGCTGCGCGCAGCGGCAAGTACGCTTTCGCCCGCGGTCGTGAGATCCTCCACCAGTCTCACCGGATCCAGGCCCGTCACATCCATGAACGGACTGCGGTCGTCGACGACGTAGACGACTTCTACTTCGGCGTCGGCGGCGCGGGCAATGACCATGGCCTGCTCCAGCGCCAGCTCCGACGCTGGGCCTCCATCCATGGCGACAAGGATGCGGTGATACATGGCGGCGACTCCGGGAGTTTCAGGCATTGGCCCTCGTGTCCAGCCGGGGGTTGACTTCAGCGTAGGACAGCCCACACTCTCGCAATTGATGCACATCAAGGCCCCTGCTGCGTGTTCTCTGCCAATGAGCACGTCCTTTCGGTTGACCGCGCCAGGGCTGGTGCTGCTTGAGCGCGACGTGCTCAGTGGCGCGGCTGCGGCCGAGATCGATGCCTTCGCGCAGGCATTGGCCACAGCCGACGCCGTGTCTCCCCACGCTTTGGAACGTCCCATTTGGCTGTCTCCGAACCAGGCTTGACGCCGCAGCTACTTGGCTGCGCAGACTGCACGGGACGGTCTGCGTCAGGCGCGTGACGGCGGGCCTGCGCTGTGAGTGCGACGGTTATTTGCGCAGGGATAATTCTCTTCAACGACACAGACAAACCTGGCTGGAGCAGAGTAGCCAGTCCTCTTCCAGCGTATTCACCTGGAAGCGGAACGTCATGTCCTGCGATTGGTCCGCCACGACGATGTCGCGCACCTGGTCGCGGCCTTGGTACCCCACCGTGAGCCGGTACGCGCCTTGTTTGAGGCGCATGTATAACAGCGGACCACCGGCGACAACGCGCAGCACCGGCTTGCCCTCGGCGCTGGCCACGACCACGGTAGCCCCGCTTAGCGGCTTGGCGCTCGCCGCATCGATCATGCTAAGGCGGACATTGAAGCGGGCGGCAACATCCCTCATGGCCTGCCTGCCGGCTTCGTCGCCCCTGGCGCAAGCGTAGGGGATACCCCGCTGCTCCATGATCTGCACGCGGTCTTCCGCTAGTTCCGTCGGCATCGCGCAACCCGCTGCTATCAACGCAACCAACAGTGATGAAATCGCGATGCCCACACCTTTTGAAGTCTGCATTTGCCTGCCTCCCATTGGATTTCGATCGTCGCATGCCGGTCAGGACGGGTTCCGACGGTCGGGGTGCATCACTATTGGGCCGATCGCGCACCAGCAGCATCGGCCGAACCGTTCCCGCAATGACATGCTCTGATACGAACCCGAGCATGGCACCCAAGTTAGCGCTCGGCGGGCGAACCGAGTTGATGCCTGTCAACGAAGCCACGCGTCGGCGTCTAATCCGGCTCAGCAATAGTCTGATGCACATCAACTTCCTGTGGTCAGGCGTACCTAAGCTGACACCATCCGCGGAACCTATCTCTGAAGCCGCCGGATAACTCTGCCAGGAGAGATTCCCATGTACCAGACCATCCTCGTTGCGATTGATGGTAGCAACTGTGGCAACCGGGCCCTTGAAGAGGCGATCCGTCTCGCGTCGCTGTGCAAGGCCAGACTTGAAATCGTCCACGTCGTCGACAACGGCTATCTGATGTACGACGTTGGCTTCTCCACGATGGCCGATCTCCGCCCTGCCCTGGTCAATGCTGGAACTGCATTGCTCTCCGAGGCCGAGGCACGAGCCCGCGGCAACGGCCTCGTGTGCAGCACACACTTAGTCAACGACATCCTTGTTGCCGGCGACATCGCCTCTGCCATCCACGCCGAAGCGCAGCGCACCCATGCGGAATTAGTGGTGGTCGGCACCCATGGCCGGCGCGGTGTGCGCCGCCTTGTCATGGGCAGCGTAGCGGAGGGCCTGGTACGCGACGCAAAGGTGCCTGTGCTGCTGGTGCGGGCGCCTCAGGCGGATTAGCCTGCAGCGCGGTCCGCCGCGATTGCCTGGGCCGCGACGCACCAGGTCATCGATGTCCTCGAGTCCCTCGGGTCGGACCTCGCCGGGCTTACCGAGCCCGACGCCACTGCGTCCGGCCGGCCGAATGCGGCCCCAATCGTATTGCCGCTCCCACCGCTCCGCACTGGCTCGTCAGCCTGGTACGCCGGCTGCTGAGCCCAGTCAATGTCATGTTGATCCTGCTCGCTTTCCTGTCCTTGCTCTCGCAAACGCTGATTGTCCACATCATCCGTACGCGCCAGCTGCCTTTCATCAAGAGCCTCCCGAGCCAGACACTGCTGGTCACCACGATCGCCGTCTGCATTGTCGGCGCCTGGCTACCCTACTCGCCGTTGGCAACCGCCCTTGGCATGCAGCCACTTCCCTGGGCCTACCGGCCGCTGCTTGGCGTGATCCTGCTTGGTTATGCCGCCGCAGCGTTCGCCGCGCGGCACCTGCTGGCAAGATGGATCCCTGTTGACTAAGCGTTGGCGGCGAAGCTACTCGATGAGAAACGGCACGTGCGCCAGCGCATAGCTGAAAGCGTAGTCTAGTTCTCCCAACGCCTGAGCATGCAGCGTGCAGAGCGGCGCGCCGGCGTCTACTGCTTCGCCGACCCGGACATGCAGTTCCAGGCCGGCTACCTGACGACGTGGTGCGCCAGCAAGCTTGGCCACGCGTGATACATGCCGGTTGTCGATCGCCGTCACCACGCCACTACGGCTCGCGACCAGGTCGCGGCGGAATACTGCTTGCCCTGGCCGTCGAAGTCCGCCTTGCGCTTCACAAATTGCCTGGAAACGCCCCCACGCACTACCGTTCTCCAGCAAATGGCCTGCCCGTAGCAGGCCCTGCCCGGCCGGCAACCCACCACAAAACTCAAGGAGTTCGCCTGCCAGCAACAATGAGCGCTCGCGCAGCGCGGCGGGGGCCTCGGGCTGGCACTGCAGGACCGCCAGCACGTCGAGCGCCTCCAGGGCTGGCCCCACGCCGCGTCCAACGGGCTGCGACCCGTCGGTTGGCACGATCCTGAGGTTCAGTCCAAACGCCTCGGCGACCTTCGTCATGGCGGTGTGCAGGCGCGCTAGCTTGCCGTCCTCGCGGATCTTCGCGGTCTTTCCGACCGGCACATCGATCAGCACATGAGTCGACCCCGCTGCAACCTTCTTTGACAGGATCGAGGCGACCAGCTGCGCGTCGCTGTCGATGTCGAGCGCTCGCTCGACGCGAATCAACACGTCGTCTGCAGGACTGAGGCTGAGCGCCCCGCCCCAGACTATCGCCGCCCCGACCTGCTCGACCACGCGCCGCATTTCCGTCGCATCGAGGGTCACGCATGTGAGTGCCTCCATGACATCGGCAGTGCCAGCTGGCGAGGTGATCGCTCGCGAAGACGTCTTCGGCATCAGCAAGCCCGCCGCCGCCGCGATGGCGACGACAATGGGCGTGGTGCGGTTTCCGGGCAGTCCGCCGACACAGTGCTTGTCCGCAACCACATCGCGGTCCCAGCGCAGCCGCTGTCCGAATTTCACCATGGCGCGCGTCAGGTCGACGGTCTCGCGCAAGGTCATCCGCTCGTTGGCGCATGCGGCGAGGAAAGCCGCGATATGCACATCGGCATACCTGCCGGCACTGATATCGTCGATGATGCCGTCAAGCTGCGCGCCATCCAGGTGCGAACCATAGATCTTCGCGCGCAGTGATCGCACTGACTCCAGAGCCGGCGCATGGGTGACACGGACGACATCGCCGGCGCGGGCCTTCAGTATCCGTGACGCGCTGAGCGACAGGCTTGCCTCGCCCGCGGCGAGCAATGGCGCACCCAACAGCGTCAGAGTAGCGATCAGCGCATTATCGCCGATCTGTACATGCACACGCGTCTGGGCAGAGAATCCCTCCGCCCTGCAGACCGCGCAATCCGGATGCATGTAGATGACATGTTCCTGCCAGGTATCGATGTCGAGGGGCCTGAACAGCAGTGTCCCGACCTCGCGCTGCGGGTCACCGCCCGCTGCATTAGCTTGCGGGACCGGCACAGCGGAGCGCGCAGCAGGCGCATTCATCTCACAGCTGGCTCGATGCTGAGGCTAGCGCGCGTCCAGCGCATCGAGGTTCAGCAGCTCGACGGACTTGCCGCGCACGGCTAAAAGGCCTTCCTGCTGGAACTTGGAAAGCGTCCGGCTGACCGTTTCAAGCGTAACCCCGAGGTAGCTGCCAATGTCCTCGCGGGTCATGCGCAGGACAAACGACGTCGCCGAATAGCCGCGCTCACGATGCCGGGCAGAAATGCTCAGCAAGAAGTTAGCAACGCGCTGCTCGGCGGACATGTTGCCCAACAGCATCATCTGGCTCGCTTCCCTGACAATTTCGGCACTAAGCATTCTGTGAAGCTGCCGCTGCAAAGGCTTGATCTCCCGGCAAAGGGCTTCAAGCAGGTGATAGGGGATTACACAGACCACGCTGTCCTCCAGGGCAATGGCATCGGAAGTGTGAGTCTCCTCGCAAATGCCATCCATGCCGATAGCGTCGCCGGCCATGTAAAAGCCTGAGATTTGTTCCTTGCCACGCTCCGGCGTCACCACGGTCTTGAAGGAGCCGGCCCGCACTGCGTACAGGCTGCGGAACGGATCGCCGGCGCGGAACAGCCTTTCGCCCTGCCGGATCGTACGCCAACCCTGCATCACACGGTCAAGCCGCTCTACGTCATCCGCTTCTAGGCTTGCGGCCATGCAGATATGCCGCATCATGCAGTTGGCGCAGCGCGCCCCGGCGTTTGTTGCGGCAGGCCGGGACGCCGCCACGGGCCGCGCCGGCTCGAACGAGGCAAACGTGTCGGCCGCATCGCTAGCCGGATCGGCCTTGCCAAGCATTTCATACATAGTTGTCTCCAGCCCGATGACCACCTTCGTCCCGACCCCTGCTCCCATATGGCGATGGCTGCGTCTGCGTGCGCTCCCCTCTTCTGACAGGAAGTATGGGCGGCCACCGTTTCCCCTCCTAGAAGGCTTCCCTGAGTTGCTTGTCAGAATTGGGGGCTATGCTGTCAGGCTTCCCTGACAGGAGCCTGACCGCATTTCCGGAGCTTTACAGGGCGAAGGCAATCGCGTTGGCATTTGCGCACGAGTACGGCGGCAAACCGGGTCCGACTTGATGCAAAACAAATCGAAGCGCCCCCCGCTTGCCAAAGTGAAAGCACCCGGCCCGCACCGCGGCCGCTTCTTCAGGAGACTACGATGAGCAACATCCGGCGCTATGACCCGTTCTCGATCGAACCGCTTGGCGACATGCTGCAAGGCGTGTTTCGCAACCTTCGGCTTGGCCCCGACTCGGAACTGCCCTTCAAGGTCGACGTAACTGAATCTGATGTGAGCTATGCCATCACCGCCGACTTGCCGGGGGTGAAGAAGGAAGATATCAGCGTCAGTGTGGATCGCGGCACGGTCATGATCACCGCCAAGCTGGAGAAGGCCTCCGAGGTCAAGGAAGGAGATCGGGTGATCCGGCAGGAGCGCTACAGCGGTTCCATGCAGCGAGCCTTCACACTGGACGGCAACATCGATACAGATAAGATCGATGCCAGCTTCCAGGACGGCGTGCTGCGTGTCGTGCTGCCCAAGAAGGACGCGTCGCCGCAGCAGCGCGTGACGATCCGCTGAACCGACGCGAAATCAGGAGAGAGCCATGCGGGTTCAGGATATTTGCTCGGCCAAGGCCGTTCACGTGCCACTGTCTTGCACGCTGCAGGAAGCTGCGGTGCAGATGCGGGACCGGCATGTGGGTGCGCTGATCGTCACGGAGAACTCCCCGTCCGGTACGCGAGCGATTGGCATGGTCACCGACCGGGACATGGTCATCGATGCAACGGCCAGTGGTGCGGATCCGTGCCGCACCGAGGTGATTGACGTGATGACACGCGGCCTGGTCGCCATCTCCCGGGACGCCGCCGTTGCAGAGGCAATCGAGCTAATGCTGTCGCACGGCGTCAGGCGCCTGGCCGTGCTCGACGGCGAAGCAGTGAGCGGCGTGATCTCGCTCGATGATCTGCTCGGCGCGTTGGCCGCCGACTGGGGCATGATCGCTTCGCTCATTCGCAAAGAGCAACAACGGGAATGTTCAGACAGCATCCAATCAGCGTTGCACGCCTAGTGCGGCATACGCCATGACTTGACCAAAAGGCGCCGCTTGCGGCGCCCGTGTCTTGCGGACCATGATGAAAACGGACCATCAGATTCAGTCGCCAGCGGAGCGCCGCGCGGCTGACGGTGCGGTGTGGTCCGCCCCGGCATCTCGGCAGTGATTGACCACATCGAAACCAGGCCCTGACCGACCTCCAGGCGGCAGGCGCACGGCGAAAAACAAGGATGAAGCAGTATGAAAGGCGATATCCAGCTCAAGGAGCAAGTCATGGAAGAGCTGTCC
The DNA here is from genome assembly GCF_015549295.1 of Cupriavidus sp. IK-TO18. Lineage (NCBI taxonomy): Bacteria > Pseudomonadati > Pseudomonadota > Betaproteobacteria > Burkholderiales > Burkholderiaceae > Cupriavidus > Cupriavidus sp. IK-TO18. The sequence goes on along the minus strand of NZ_JADGMP010000027.1, from coordinate 81,780 downwards.
TGGGATCCGGCCGTAGAGGCCGCCGAGGTCGGCGTTCAGGTCAGCGACGGCGTGGTCACGCTGACCGGGCATCTCGGCAGCCATGCCGCCAAGTATGCCGCCGAGGAAGCCGTCAGGCGCGTCCGGGGCGTCAAGGGGATTGCCGTCGAGATCGATGTGCGCTTGCCCAACGAAGTCCGGCGCACCGACGCTGACATTGCCAGAGCCGCCAGCAACATCCTGGCCTGGACCTCGGTGCTGCCGGCGGATCGCATTAACGTGATGGTCGAGGACGGCTCTGTCATCTTGACCGGCACGGTTGACTGGCACTACCAGCGCCTGGCGGCAGAACGCGTGGTGGCCGGCCTCTATGGCGTGGTGGGTGTGACGAACGCTATCGTGGTCCAGCCGTCGATCTTGCCTCAGGACGTGAAGGACAGGATCGCGAGAGCCATTGAGCGCCAGGCGACGGATGACGCAACCCATGTCGCGGTCAGTGTCAAGGATGGCGTGGTGACGCTTAGCGGCAGCCTGCGAACCTGGGCGGAACGCGAGGCCGCGCTGGAGGCAGCGTGGGCTGCGCCAGGGGTCAGTGCAGTGCAGAACAACATCCGGGTCAATTTGTAAACGGCAAGGCGGCGATATGGAGACGGAAGCCGCCACTTCAGCGCCAGCACCGGGCTAAAACCAAGTTCGACATGCGCCCCTGGATGATCACCCGCCATGACAATCCGTAACCTCGATGCGCTGTTTCGTCCCCGCTCGGTGGCTTTGATCGGCGCGACAATGCGGCCACTCAGCGTTGGAGCCACTGTACTGGCCAACCTGACCGCCGGCAGCTTTGCCGGCCCTGTGTACCTGGTCAATCCCAAGTACGCCACGCTTGCCGGCAGGCACTGCTACGCGTCTGTCGAGGCCCTGCCCGCGCCGCCCGACCTTGCGGTGCTCTGTACGCCCGCTGCCACGATACCCAGGCTCATCGCCGAACTTGGTATCGCGGGCACGCGCGCGGCCATCGTGCTGAGTGCCGGCTTCGAGGGCCCCTCGGAGAGCGCCGCCGGCACCATGCGTCAGGCCGTTTTAGAAGCGGCGCGGCCCCATCTGCTTAGGATCCTGGGACCAAACTGCGTAGGATTGATTGCTTCGGGCATCGGCCTCAATGCGAACTTCGCCCCCGGCACTGCCATTCCTGGCAACCTGGCATTCGCTACGCAGTCCGGCGCACTGGCGACGACGGTACTGGACTGGGCACGATCGCGCCAGATCGGCTTTTCTCACTTCATCTCTCTCGGTGACAGTGCTGATGTGGACGTGGCCGATGTGCTCGACTACCTGGCCAGCGACGGTGCGACGCGCGCCATCCTCCTCTATGTCGAGGCGATCCGGCATGGCGCGAAGTTCATGTCGGCGGCGCGCGCTGCGGCGCGCAGCAAGCCGGTACTGATAATCAAGGGCGGGCGCTCGGCGCAGTCAGCACGCGCTGCCGCTTCTCATACCGGCGCGCTGGCCGGCGCCGACGGGGTCTATGATGCCGCCATCCGGCGAGCCGGCATGTTGCGGATCGATAATACCGAGTCGCTGTTCGACGCGGTCGAGATGCTGGCCCGGCTGCACGGCCTGCGTGGCCCGCGGCTGGCCATCCTGACCAACGGTGGCGGCGCCGGTGTGATGGCGACTGACGCCATCGCGGACGGAGGCGGCACCCTTGCCAGCCTGTCGGACCGGACCTTGGCCAGGCTGGACGACGTGCTTCCGGTCACGTGGCCGCGCGCCAATCCGGTCGACATCATCGGCGACGCACCCGTCGATCGTTACGAGAAAGCGTACGCCATCCTGTGCGACGCCCCGGAGGTCGATGCCGTGCTGATGATCCACGCCCCAACGGCCATCGTTCCCGCCACGAAGATTGCCGCCGCGCTTGTCAGTGCGCCGCCTGGCGGCAAGCCCCTCCTGACCGCGTGGCTCGGCGGGGAGTCGGTACGACACGCGCGCCGCTTGTGCCAGCATGCCGGCCTGCCGACCTTCGAGACGCCGGAACAAGCGGTACGCGCATTCCTGCAGGCCTGCCAGTACCGCGACAATCAGCAACTGTTGATGCGCACGCCGCCGGCCGAGGACACATCGACCCCAATCGACAAGGCAGCGGCGCAGGCGATTGTCGCGGACGCGCTGCGCAGCGGCAGACGGATGTTGACAGAACCCGAAGCAAAGGACGCATTGGCGGCATACGGCATCCCCGTTGTCCCGACCTGCACGGCACAGAACGTCGACGACGCGGTGCGGCAGGCTGCACGGCTGGGCTATCCCGTTGCGCTGAAGATCCTTTCCGGCGACATCACACACAAGTCCTCCGCCGGTGGCGTGGCGCTGGGGCTGGCTGACGCTGCCGCCGTGCGAAGCGCCGGCAACGCCATGCTCGCGCGCATCCGGCAGGATTCCCCGGATGCGCGGCTGGATGGATTCACCGTCCAGCCTATGGTCAGCTTCAGTGACAGCTTCGAACTGATCGCCGGTGCTACGACGGATGCCGTGTTCGGACCGGTCCTGCTGTTTGGCCACGGCGGCGTCAACACCGAGCATATCGGGGACACCGCCATCGCGCTGCCGCCGCTCGATGCATTGCTCGCGCAGGACCTGGTATCGCGTACCCGCGTCGGTTGCCTGCTGCACGGCTGGCGGGGACATCCGGGCATCGACCAGGAGCGCCTCCTCCATGTACTGGTGCAACTGTCCCGCATGGTGTGCGACATCCCCGAGATTACTGAACTCGACGTCAATCCCCTGCTGGCAAGCCCCCATGGCGTGATCGCGCTTGACGCACGCATCGCCGTGGCCGTGCCGTCCCGAGGAGGACCGCGGCTGTCCATCCAGCCCTATCCGGAGACGCTGGAGGAGCGCATTATGTGTAATGGACACAATTACCTGATACGGCCTGTGCGGCCGGCAGACGAGGCAGCTTACCAGGCCTATTTCCGTCAGCTCACGCCGGAGGATATCCACGCACGTTACTTCTGTGCGTTCCGCGAGCCTGACCACGATCGACTCGCTCGGCTCACGCAGATCGACTACGCGCGCGAAATGGTCTTTATCGCGACGATCACCGATGCTTCGGGTCGGTGCGAGATCCTCGGGGAGGTGCGCGCGGTTGCGGACCCAGACAATGTCCAGGCGGAATTCGGCATCGCCGTGCGCTCGGATTGCCACGGACAAGGGCTGGGAAAACTGTTGCTTGAAAAGATGGTGCGCTATGCGCGTGCAAAAGGCATCGGCGCGCTGGTGGGCACTACGTTGCCCCACAACGCTGCCATGCTTGGGCTGGCGCGCACCTGCGGTTTCACCGTCAAAGCTGCGCCAGGCCTCGAAGGCATCAGCCTGTATCTTCCCCTGGCGGAGGGTGGCTGAGTGGCAAAGCATTGAGGCATCGCAACTGCCTCACGGCCGGTTCGCCTACGCTGGTAGCCATGGAGCCAGCGCGATCTGCTTACCGGTGCCGAGCGTGCCGACATCTGCGCAAGGCTGCGCAGCGCCACGTCTGCGCAGGAGCCACCAAGAGCAATCATGCGGCGTGCCCAGGTCCTGACGCGTGCCGGCGAGCGCGGCGTCGTGCTACGACCGGGCCAGCATGGGTATCCGCGCATGGGCACGCGCGGCGACTTCGGCAGTCCCTCATAGGCGGCTACCATGCTTGGGCACCGAGGGATACATGTCCCCGGAGCAATCCGGGTGTCGGCGAGCCCATCGCCGTGCCGCGGAAATCGCGACGCGGATGGCCATGCCCTCGTCATGGCCACTTGCCAGCAGGGCATTGGCAATCTCGACCGCCTTGCCGCGCACTGGCGGGGCTAAGCGCTTCATCGCAGCCGGAAAGCGATCATAGGTCCACGGCATCTCAGTCTCCGGTTCAAATGTTCTGGCGTCCAGGAAGCGCTGTTCGCTCTACCGTTTCCACCCGCTCCATAACCGGATCTCAGTGACTACAAGCTCGTTCATCGTCAGCGTGCCGGTCTTGTCGGTCGCAATCATCGTGCAAGAACCCAGCGACTCGACGGCTGGCATCTTGCGCACGATCACCCCCGCCTTGGCCATGCGCCGCATCCCGATGGCCAGCGCCACGGATATTGCGACAGGCAGGCCCTCTGGAATTGCGCTCACTGCCAGGCCGACCGACATCATGAACAGCTCAGCGCAGCAGTCCAAAGAGCATCAACAATGCGACAGCCGACTGCCAGGCCGATCACCCGCGAGAAGTGCTCCAGCCGGACGATGAGGAGTGGCTTAAAGTCGGCCGTTCGCGCCAGATCGCTGGCAATTTGCCTCATCCGCGTCGCCGTACCGGTCGCCTCCACGACGCCGCGGCCTCGGCCCCGCAGGGTCACGGTGCCGGCAAACGCCCGGTCCCGGAACCCGGCTTCCAGGTCGCGCTCGGTGCCGGACAGCTCCGTATTGTTTACCGCCAGCGATTCGCCGGTCAGCAATGATTCGTCGCACCGCAGGTCCGTGGCTTCGATCAGCCTCAGGTCAGCCGGGACGCGGCCGCCCGCTTCCAGCAGCACCAGGTCGCCCGGCACCAATTCGGTGCCCACCGTGGCTCGAGTGAGCGCCTTCCAACGGATCTGCGGAATGCTGCATGGCCACCTGTGTCACCCATTCGCCTCAACCCGTCTTACCATCGCCTGGTCGTTCCCTCCAGCGTAGGGAGTTTCGCCTTGATACGGTTGATGTGTATCAATCAGCAAGGCACGAAGCCTGCTTCTTGCGTGACTTTCCTCTCTGCTGCGGTTCCACGCTAGTGTGCCCCGGTCCTTGTCGGGAAACGCTGACACGACCTTCCCCGGCCCTGACTCCATCTTCAGCCGTTACCTATTTGCCGCGGCCGGGATAGGGCGGACACTGGCCTCATGCCAAATTCCAGTCGAACCCACATCCCTACGCTGTATCTCGTCGAGCCGTCGAATTCGCTCCGCTGTCGGCAGTTGAGCATGTTCGCGCGCATTGCAGGTATCCGCGTGATTGCGGCGGGCGCGAGTGCCAGCAGCGAGCTGGCTTGCCTCTCGCACTACCAGCCCGACATCGTGGTCATCGGCTTGCGTACCGCCAGCACGCGCTCGCTGCACGACGTCAGGGCGATCCGCTCTGCATTGCCTGACTGCATTCTCCTGGTGCTGGTCGACGCCCTGGCGCAACCGCTTCGGCGTGCTTGCCTGGAGGCAGGTGGCGACTATTGCTTCGACCGAACCTTGGAACTGGATGCGATAGGTTCAACGCTGGGCCGCCTGGCGGTCGATACCTGATCGCGATGCCCTTGGCCGGCATCCTGCTACAGATCCGCGTCTTCATCGAACAAATGGTTCCGCATCGCGTAGCGCAGCAGCATGGCCTCGTTGGGCATCTGCATTTTCTCCATCAGGCGCATCTTGTATGTGCTGACCGTCTTCGCGCTGACGCACAGCGCCGAGGCAATGGCCGTGATAGGCTCGCCCATCACGAGCCGCCGATACACTTCCAGTTCGCGGTCCGATAGCCGAAGATGAGGCAGGTCGTCGGTCTGGTCCTTGATGCCACTCGCCAGCTTGGCTGCCATGCCCTGGCTGACGTAAGTGCCGCCGCGGGCGACCTGCTCGATGGCCACGACCAATTCGGTCGCGGCGCTCTCCTTGGTCAGGTAGCCTGCCGCGCCTGCCTGGAAGGCACGCACGATGTATTGCTCCTCGGCGTGCATGGTCAAGACCAGGATACGCAGCGCCGGCTCTTCAGCGCGCAACAGCCTGATGAGCTCAAGACCGCTGCGTCCCGGCATCGACAGGTCCAGCAACAGCACCTGCGGCCTACAGTCCCTTACCATTTTCGGCACCTGGGAGCCGTCGGCGGCCTCGCCCACAACCTCGAACGCGCCGGCACGTTCCAGAATATGCCGCAATCCGTCGCGGACCACCGCGTGGTCGTCCGCAATCATCACGCGTGTCATACGTCGTCTCCCACCTGCAATGCCAGCGCAAACGCGGCCGCGCCAGACACGGCAGCGATGTATCGACGCACCGTCGCGGCATTGCCCGGCTGTTAATGTGTGTGCCAAATCGACTATAGATTTTGCGTCGGCAAGGCAAAAGCCATCGTGACACACATGCAGTCAACGCCACATAGCAAGATGCAAAGTGGATGTCCCTCGCATGCTATCGGAGCGAATCACAGCATCATGGCCAGAGGGTAGCGGCCGGTACATCACGACGCTGTGGGCTGGACCACATTTGGCAGTTCGTGCGACATGCGAATGCCCGCCGGATTCGAGTTTCGGCTTCAGTGCGACATGAAGACCGGGAAGGCAGTCTGGCGCAGGAGGCTGCGGGTCGATCCTCCAAGTACGAGCTCGCGCAGCCGCGAGTGGCCATAGCCGCCTGCAACGAGCAGGCCGGCCTGCACGTCGCCGACAAGTCGCGGCAGTACCTCATCCGGCTCACCATGCGCTACGTGCAGGTCGGCCTCGACGCCGTGGCTTGCCAGCCACGCCACGAGGCGCTGGCCGCTCTCGTGGCTCGCGTCGCTCTCATGGGATTCCTGATCCTGCGGCTCGGGACTTTCGCTCGCCGACGCAACTACAAGGACAGACACCGCGCCGGCACGGGTGAGCCACGGCATTGCATCCGCGACCACCCGGGCCGCCGCCCGAGACCCATTCCACGCTATCGCAACATGACCTTCCAAGGTAGGGCCGGCAAGACCCGGCAGTAGCAGGATGGGCCGCCCGGATTCGAGCATCACATACTCGGCAACGCCTGGCATTCCAGCGGGAACGTCGGTATGTACCGAAGGCGGACCAGGCAAGATAAGATCGGCGAAGCGGCCATGCGTAGCCAGCGCCCAGCCGGCTTCAGCCTCGACGACAACATGCCGCGTTGGAATCGTCGGCGAGACGCGCCCGACCCACTCCCGCAACGCTTCATGGTGCCTCGCAGCCAGGTGCTGGAGCTTGCCCCGCGCAAGGGCGTCATATCGTCCAGCCTCTTCCCCCGCACCGCGAAACGGCTCCAGGTGCGTGCCGGTTGCCGTAAGGCCTACCACGCTGCCGGCGAATGCCGCGGCAACCTGCGCCGCGCACTCGACGCGCGCCGCACACGCCGGGCCATCGGTCAGGTCGACAAGGATCGTTCTGAAATTCATGGTGTAGCCTCAGGTAGTGAAGGCACCGCGTGTGTTGAGTCACTTGAGTTGATACGCCTGACGGTACTCGGGCATAGTGACTTCCCAGTGCAACTCTCGCTCAATTCGCTGCCGCAGCGCATCGCTGGCCTGTGGCTCGCCATGCACGACGAACGTCTGTCTGGGCGCTTGTCCAAAACCGCGGAGCCAGGTCATCAGCTCCGCTGCGTCGGCGTGTGCCGACAGGTTTTCCACCTGCTCCACTGCCGCCCGCACGACGACATCCTTGCCGTGTACGCGGATATCACGCCGACCTGCCGCCAGCGCCGCGCCGCGAGTGCCGGTGGCCTGGAAGCCAGACAAGAGGATAGTGTTGCGCGCATCCGGTCCGTAGGTCGCGAGGTGGTGGACCACGCGCCCGCCCGTGGCCATGCCGCTGCCGGCAAGGATGATCTTGGGACTGCGGTCTTGGTTCAGCCAGATCGATTGCTCCATGCTCTGCACTGGCGTCGCCAGACTGCAGGCTGCGGCACATTCGGCACGATCGATGTGAAGCTCTTCCGGATGCAGAGCAAAGATGCTGGTCGCATCAATCGCCATGGGGCTGTTGAGGTACACCGGCACATCCGGAATTCTCTTCTGCTCCTGCAAGCGGTGCAGGCAATAGAGCAGACTCTGGGTGCGCCCAACGGCGAAGGCGGGAATGATCAGGCTGCCACCCCGCCCGATGGTCCTGCTCACGATCTCGCCCAGCACATCGATCGGATCGGCAGTCGGGTGAATCCGATCGCCGTAGGTAGATTCCACCAGGAGGATATCCGCCTGCCGGATGACATCCGGTGGGCGCATAACAATATCGTGCTGCCGCCCGAGGTCGCCGGAAAAGACGATGCGCTTGCCCTGCGCGTGCAGCGTGACGATGGCCGAGCCGATGATATGCCCCGCCCGGCTGAATTCTGCCTCTACGCCGGGCACCACCGGAAATCGCTTGTCGTAAGGAATTGGCTGTAGCCGCCGCAAGGCGCGCGCGGCGTCTGCCCCTGTGTATAGCGGCATTGCAGGGTGGTGGCGCGAATAGCCTTTGCGATTGGCGTAGCCGGCATCCTCTTCTGCCAGATGCGCACTGTCTGGCAGCAGGATGCAGCACAATTGCGCCGTGCCCATGGTGCAGTAGACGTTACCCTGGAAGCCGTTGCGAACAAGCAGCGGCAGGTAGCCACTGTGGTCAATGTGGGCGTGTGTGAGTACGACGGCATCAAGCGTAGCAGGATCGACGGGAAGCGGATCCCAGTTACGCAACCGTAGCGTCTTGTACCCCTGGAACAGGCCGCAATCAACCATGACGCGATGATGACCGGTGTCGAGGACATACTTGGACCCGGTGACGGTGTCGGTCGCGCCGAGAAACTGGAGGTGCATAAGTCACGTCCTTTGCAAGCTGCGGGGATGGCGCTATGCTCGCTCAGTGCGAGAACAGGACCGGCACCGTCATGGATTCGAGCAGCGTCCGGGTAACGCCGCCGAGGACCAGTTCCCGCATCCGGCCATGCCCATAGGCGCCCATCACGATCAGGTCAGCACCAAAGTCGGAAGCACGAGTCAGGAGCAGTTCGCCAATCGTCATGTCCGCGCCGCCGGGCCCATGTTCAATCTCGACAGCCACGCCGTGGCGCTCCAGGACGCGGGCCGCATGTGCGACCGGCGTCGCGTCGAGCCTGGTCTCCTTGGCTGCTGTATGCGCGCAGACGATACGCGCCTGCGCGCCGGCGATCAACGGTACCGCATCGTGTAGCGCGCGAGTCGCTTCCCGGCTGCCGTTCCAGGCGACTACCACGCGGGTGCCCAGCGTGTGGAATGTGCCGGCTGACGGCACCACGAGTGTAGGTCGCCCGCTCTCCAGCAGCAGCGCCTCCAACAACTGCCTGCCGACTACGCCGTCGGCGTTATCGATGTCATACTGCCCGGCAACGACTAGCCCCGCCTCGCGCGCCTCGCGTAACGCCGACGCCACAGAATCGCGCTCCGTCAAGCGCCATTCGGCCTGCACGGGAAATCCCTGCGTCCTGGCCAGGAAATGGCCTCGCACCTCCTCGCGGATCTTCGCGCGCCTGGCCATCTCCTCTTCGAAATAGCGCTGCGCGTTCTCCATCCGGTAGAACCACGCCGGTTCGGGGACGAAGCCCACGTACAGGCCGATCAACGGACACGCATTGATCGCGGCGAGGCGCACGGCCAGTTCCAGCCGCTGCGTTGCTTGCCGGCTATTGTCCACGTGTACCACGATGCTATCGCAGGCCATGATCGGTTCCTTCTGAACAGCGATTCAAGGGCAGTTTAGGCAGGCCCACGGGCATCGACTTGACTCAAATCAATGATGCCGAAAGCGCTTTCGTGGCTTCAATTGGAAAACGGACCGCTGAACCTTGCGCATTGCCCTTGTGGTAGCGCAATCTGGTGCGACTGTCTGCGTCTACGCTTAGTGCAAGGCGTTGTACCGGAATCTATCGGAACCCTTCCCCCAAGGAGACAGCCATGTATCGCCGCCTTCTGCTTGCCGTGGACCGCGCTGGTGCCGCGAGCGCGGCGCAGCCTCGATAAGGGCGGAACTGTGGTTTGCGGCGGCATTCATATGAGTGATATCCCGGCCATGCCATACGCGCTTCTCTGGGAGGGTCCGCGCTTAAAGGCTTGAACGGCGAGGCACGAGCACGACGGGTACGGGTGCCGCAGCCACCACTCTTACTGCGATGGATCCCATAACCGCCGACAAGAAGGCGCCATGTCCGTGCGTCCCCATCACGATCACATCGGCACGGCAGTTCCGAGCCACGGCAACAATCTCGTTCGCCGGCTCGCCAATGCAATGGTGTTCGGTCACTGCGCAGTGATCTGCCTGAAGCAACGGCAATATCGACGTAAAGGCATCCTGAGCTGCTGCGCTTGCCCATTGTTCCATTTGTTCCCTTGTAAGGTAGGCCCTTGGTCGTCCTGTGATCTCAGGAAGCACGTGCACCAAGTGCACATTTAGCGGCCGCTGGAAAAGTCCTGAGGCCAAGAGCGCTCTCGCTGCCGCGACGCTGTAATCAGATCCATCGCAGGGAAGTACGACATTAGTCATGGCATGCGTCCTTAGCAGTGGGTTCTTGTCAGAGCCGGATAATTGCAAGACTATGTATGACGAGTTCTTTCGGATTGATTTGCATCAATGATGCGAAGAGTTTAAAGATTCGAATATGACCTGGACCAGTGCGCGTGTCGAAGTCGCTTCCGGTGAAGTGTCAGCTTTCTGTAGACGGGCAACCTCGATAGAACGCATTTCCTGGCGCACAATTGCTGGACTAGGCTACCGCCGCTCGAACCCATCGTCCTATTCTTGTGACCGCGTTCTGCGATGAACAGTTGCGCTTGAGGTGTGTCAACCCGTCATCGCACATGTCGTCTATCGTTCAATGGACGCGAGTCAACGGCAAGGCTTTTTCCGCCTTCCAGGTCCTTCTTGCCAAGAACGCGCTGCCATAATGGCTATCCCTCGGCATTTGCTTCATAAGGTTGGACTCGCAACGACCAAGGTTGGAGGATGGACAGCAAAAGGACTTATCGGAGGAAGAACATGCCTGCGAGCTGGATTCGAAGGGTGATGCTACTGGCGTTGCCTGTAACCGTTCTGAACTTGGCCAGTGCGGACAACCTGACTCTTCCGGAACTTCCCGACATGCGAGAGTCAACCGGAATTGTCTATATTTCGGGGGGAATCGGGACGGAAGAAGTCGACCGCATGCGGGAACTGGCGCCAATCTTTAACGTGAGAATCCGCTTTCAACAGGAGTCGACTGGCGCCTCGCTTTCAGACGTTAAGGTCGTGGTCCTAAACGAGAGAAACGAGCGGCTTTTGCGACTTGAAACGGAAGGTCCACTTCTCTACATGAAGATGCCACCAGGCAAATATCTCCTGGCCATGGCCTACCAAGACACCGTTAAGAAGCAATTCATCACCGTCCGGCGTGCGGCTCGCAGCATGACATTCACCTTCCCAGAGCACGGAATTTGAATGACGATAGCTCTCAAGATAACTCGGCTCGTGACTTGATAGCGCACTTTTCCGGTGCTCCAGTGGCTCAACCGTTCCGGCGTCAGATATTCGACCCGCTTATTACTCAAGGACGAAACTCAGGAAGACTTCGCGGATGAAATTGCCTCCGAGGCAAACGGGTGGCCTGCAGATCTGATTGTTTTATGTCACCACGTAATATTGCTCTGCCCGAGGCCTTCGATCGTTCGAATCTTCTTTCCCTCGACTTCCGAGATGGGAGTGATGCACGAACGCACTGGCTTCCCATTAACCGTGATGAAGTCTCCCGGACGAAAATCGTCATTCACGTAGAGGCCCATCACCGACTCGAGTGAAGGCTGAAGACGATCATCGAATCCTCTAAGCGAGGCCGGAGCTCTAGAACAGGAGTCCGAATAAGTGCTTCAGCAAATCCTCAAGGGGCATGATGGTTAATGCCAACGGCGCAACCGGAATCAGTACAGCCGCCGCAAGTTGCACGATGGCATCTCTCGTGATGGGCGCAAGGCGCATGCCGCGCACCACTTCGAAACTATTGCCGAGATCAGCAAGCGACTGAATGTCGCCGCTCCCAACCAGGGGCTCGTCGGCCGATACGCCACCGCGCAACCATTTTGCATCGAACTCGCGCACATATCGTTCCGCCAGCGTTCCATATTCGTTCAGGCCTCTCCGCTTGGCCTGGGCGAGTTGAGGAGAAAATACCAGCAGCGGTCCGAAAACGACAGTCAGCAGAAACATTACCATCACGCCAATTTCCATCTTGAAATCCGGCAAGGCGGCGTCGAGAAAGATAATGCGATTAGCGAGATTTGCGGCCAGCATTACGCCGTGCGCAGCCAAAAGAAGGGAGAAGGCATGAGCTGTATTGGCAAGAAAACCCAAGCCACCAACGCAATCCGGGTGTGTCGGAATGAGACTCAGCTTGATTCTCGAGGTCTGCCACAGAAACCGCATCCAGATGAACAGGCGAAAATACCAGCGAATTAGCAGGAACTGGAAAATCGGCAAGCTTACGTATCCGTACCAGATGCCAGCCAGTGAGAGTTTGGAGTGGCCGTCGGCATCGGTCGCATACCATGTTGTCGCCTGGAGAGCAGTGTAGTGACGCCAGATGACGAGGACGCCGACGCCATATACGATCGCTACCAACAGCGCCTCGCCAACGACCGAATTGCGCAGCCGGAGTGCCGCGTTAATAGCGGCATTAAACTGATCCATCGCGGCCTCGGGAACCAGATTCCGATCCAGGTACGCCTGGGCGATACCACGGAGGCGTTGATGCACTACGAGTTCTGCGGCAATCAGCAAAGGCACAGCCACAAGAAAGCGGAGGTGAACCTCTATATCCGTCAGGAACGGAACCGTCAGGTCCTTGCTCAACAAGCTGCCTTCCAAGGCGGAAAGCAAAAGGAGCGGAAGCCAAGCAAAAAGTGAAATGGTCACAATGCGTTGACGCACGAGGAGCAACGCATCGTCGGACAAATGGGCTCGCAGCAAAAGCTGATAAAGAGGGCCGCCCAGAACCAGCGAAAAATTCCGCCGATTTTGCGAATCATCGTCGCTGGATTCGGGGGCGAGATGCGCTCGTTTGGGTCCCAAGTTCCAGATGATCCTCATATCAGTTCACCATAAATTTCGACCCAGCACACTGCTTAGTTGCGCCTTCCCCGCCGTGGGAGTGTGCCGAGTCATGGGTACGTAGCTGTAGCCCGCCCTCAGCATCGAAGACAACAGTGGGCTTTGAGGTTGTCTCACAACCAGTGGTCACGCTGGGATTTCCGCGCGCAGGCGTGGCAGGGCTTACGATGGCCAGTTGAACGAACGGGTAACCCCACCACGCTTGGGAACCGTCACCGAAGCCTTCCTTTCGACGCCGTTGGCGGTCACAACAACCCGGTATGTGCCGGGGGGCATCTTCACATACAGAAGAGGCCCGTCCGATACGGCGGCGAAAACTTCCTGCCCCTTAGCGCTGAGTATGCTCGTGTTCACGCCGGCCAAAGCCTCGCCCGCATGTCCAGTAAAGGTCAGCCTCAGATTGAATTCCGAGGCGGTGCGCCTCATCGCCGCCACCTCGTCCACGCCGACGCCGCCGGTCTGGTAGTCGATATCGCCCGCACGGCGGACCGGTGGTACGCCGTCCGTGCTCGCTGCAGTGCCGCTGGCCGTGGGGGCGGCCCGGACCGGTGCCGTTGCGTGTGGCTGGCAATCCATGACCGCGCTGTGGTGGCCGGACAGCGACACACCGCGTTCTTGCGCGCGGGCGTGCATCAGCTCACGCATCTGAGTGCCGATCTGTTGGCGTTCCGCAGGCGTCTGGCTGGCGTGCATCCGCCTGCAAAAGTCGGCGCGTTCGTCCGGAGTCAGCATGTCCATGCCAGCGTAGTGCCCATGCTGCCGCCCCCCCGGTCCCATGTGCATGACAGAAGGCCCGCTCGCACCCGCAGCGGGACCCATACCCGTACCCGGGCCTGGGCCCATACCGGGCGCCGTGCCGCCTGCCGGACCGGGGCCCTGTGCCAGGGCGACAGGTAGGGCAGCACAGAACGCTAGAGCGACCACGGTAAATCTGAAAGCGGGAGCCATTGATCACCTCCTTGATGATCTCTTGTCTTATGGAAAGGATCTCCACAGCGACGATGCCTGCTTGTATTCAAGGGCAGCACCAAATTGAACACTTGATTCATATCAACCCAAGCGCGTGTGCCGCCGGCGGCACCGCTTACCGCTGCGTGCTTCCGTCGCATGGTTTCGGTGCAAAAAAAGCTGAGCGCGGGCCATGAGAAAGTCAGCATCCCGACGTCCCGGCGAAGTCGCCGAGTCGATGCGCGCCCTGTGGCAGGCTGCGGTCGCGGTGCAACTCGACGTGGTGGCGCGCCTCAAGCGGGAGGCGCATGCCCCCCGCCGACACAGACAAGGCCGTCGGCCCCGGCGCCGCTGCTGCGCGCCGAACTGACCGAGGTGTGCGGCTCGCTGCCCGCGATGCCACGCTGGCCGAAGCGCGCGTCGCGCTTGCTTAAGGCGACGGCCAGGGCGGAACAGGTGGCCAGCCAGGTGGGCCAGCCGATGCAACCCTGTGCGCTAGCGACACGTCTGCGTGTGAGCCACAGTTCGTACCTTCCCGAGATGGTTTGCGGATTTCTTGGGGGACGGCTCAGATTTCTCCGATTTGAGGCAGCATAGTCAGTGCCAGTGTCGCGGCGCCAACTGCCATGGCTACCGCGTATGCTTTACCTACTGTTTTGCCTACGATGGTGCCGCCTGTAACCCAGGCAATCAACGCCTTGGTGACCAAGTTCGCCAAGACGGCCGCGCTCATGGCAACAACAACCGTACCGGTTCCCAGTCCGCCAGCGACGTGGATTCTCGCCAGAGAAATCACGATGGCATCAACGTCTGCCAGGCCTGACACCACCGAGACGGCATAGATGCCAGCTGCGCCCCACCAATCCTTGGCAGCAGGAACCAGGATTGCCATGACCGCTAGGAAGACCCCGAATCCGAGCGCTGAACCCAGGTCGAATGGCGCCATGGGAGCAATTTCGACGTCGTCCGAGGTGGTTCCAGGTAGGCGCCGCCAGAGCAACAAGCTAATCCCGAGCAGGACGATGCCTGTTACAACAAGGGCGGCGCCAAACGTGACGAGAAGCGTGGGCTGGATAACGCCGAGCAGGACAACCATCCGAAAGAACATCACACCGCATGCCCCGACGGCCCCGGCCGCGCATGCACGCTCCAGTGAAGGTTGCTGTCTCGCAAAGCGTGCCAGCGTTAATGTTGCCGCTGTCGAAGACGCAAGGCCGCCCAGCAAGCCGGTCAAGAGAATGCCCCGCTGTGAGCCAGTGAGGCGCATCGCCACATGTCCGACCATGGACAGGCTGGCAATCAGTATCACCGCCCACCATAGTTGGAACGGGTTCAATGCCTTGTAGGGCCCCAGCCCGATGCTCGGGAGATTAGGCAGAATGACGACGGAGAGCACCAGAAGTTGCAGCGCCGCCGTTAATTCGCGATGCTCAATCAAACGAAGCCAGCCATGCAATGTCGGCTTCATATCCAAGAGCACCGCCGCAATCACGGCTGCCCCAAGAGACAGAGCGATGGAACCGCGTGCTGCGTAGGCGCCTAGCACTAACGTCAACAACATCGCCACAGCACTCGTTGCGCTAAGGTTGCCGGACGATTTGGCGATATGTGTATACGACACCGCGAGCAGCATCGAAATGCCCAACAGTCCCCCGAGCAACGGCCACGCGCCAAATTCCGGAAACAGGTTGCCAAGGACTCCGCCCAAGAGCCCCGTCAAGGCAAATGTGCGCAGGCCCGCGACACGCCCTCCTTCTGGCAGTTCGCGCTCATGCCATCCACGCTCCAAGCCAATCAGAAGACCGACCGTCAGTGCTGCCGCCAAGCCCGTGGCCTCGTGGGGTATTCCGAGTGGCGTCAAGTCTGTTCTCCTCTGAGAACTTCGAGCGGACTATCGCGACCTACAGAATTACTGGCGTATTGAGTAATTCGTCCGTGCCGCCAACACCAGCAGGAAAGTGTGTTGCCAGAAGGGTTCCAACGGCCGTTATGCCTCGAAGCACTCCCAGCCGGAATTCATTCCGGCGAAAGGCGTCCTCCATCTCTCGGCAAATGGTGTCCCACTCTCCTTGCCGCACCCGCCCATGGATTCCACGGTCAGCAACAATCTCAACGCTGCGGTCTGCCAGCAACAGGTAAATCAAGACGCCATTGTTGTGTTCCGTATCCCAAACATGCAGTTGCGAAAAGACCTCGATGGCACGCTCACGTGCCGTGAGACCCTTGCTTAGCGCTGCAAGGCTCAGCGCTCCCTCTACAGCGAATCGAAGCTGACCAATATGCGTAGACTCACCGGTCGCAATGGCCTGCTCGATTGCGAGTAAGGTTTCGCGCGGGAAGGTTCGCCTGACTCGCCAGTGCGTCATCAGCAGATGTCGCGCCATGCGCTGGAGATTCGCCATCACCATTTCCCCGAGGCGCCGCCGCCGCCAAAGCCACCACCGCCGCCACCAAATCCACCTCGTCCAGAGCCGCCTCCAAAGCCGCCACGACCGCCGATACCCCGCAAGCCCATGTGGGAGCCACCAAACATCGTAAAGAAGAGCGCGATAGCGCCAGCCAGTACGCCGACAGCGATTGCTCCGGACAGTACCCATCCGATAATGCCGACCACGCCTCCGGTGGCAACGGCGCCTGGACCTCGGCCCAGGAGGGAGCGCAGCACTCCGCCCACCACGAGCGTCAGCACCAGGATGACTGGCAGAAACTGCCGCACCGGGTCATCGCCGCGCTCGCCTCTTGTTCGCCTCGGTGGTGGCAACGGCTCGCCGTTGATAACAGTAATGATGCGTTCGACGCCAGCCGTGACGCCGCCATAGAAGTCCCCCTGCTTGAAGCGGGGAACGATGTCATCGCTGATGATGCGCTTGCTCATGGCGTCGGTGAGTACGCCTTCCAGGCCATAGCCAACCTCGATGCGGACTGTCCGGTCATCCTTGGCGATGATGAGCAGTGCTCCGTCATCCGTTCCCTTCCGCCCGAGCTTCCATTGCTCGACCACGCGAATGGAGTACTGTGCAATGTCCTCGGGTTGCGTGGTGGGGACCATCAGCACCCCTATCTGACTTCCCGTCTCGCTCTCGAAGGCTTGCAGCCTTTGTTCGAGGGCCGCCCGTTGTTCGCTTGTCAGCGCGCCGGTCAGGTCGGTCACCCGCGCCGTCAGGCCGGGAATGGCAACTTCCGCCGCCGCGCCCAGAGACACACAAGCCAGAAAGACCAGGAACAGGCCTTTGGCAGCCAAAAGCCATTTCACTTGACACCTCCAGGGGCACTGGCAGGACCCGCACCAAAGCCAACTTGTGGTGGCTTGGCTATCGCCGTTTCGTTTGCCACCGTGAAGTTGGGCTTCTCCTTGTAGCCCAAAACCATTGCCGTCAGATTTGAAGGCAACGAACGCACGGTCACGTTGTACGCTTGAACGGACTGGATATACCGGTTTCGCGCGACGGCAATCCGATTCTCGGTACCCTCGAGTTGGGACTGCAAATCCCTGAAGCCAGCGTCGGCCTTCAATTGCGGATAGTTCTCGGAAACTGCCAAAAGCCTGGACAAGGTCCCCGACAACTGCTGCTGCGCGGCCTGGAATTGGGCGAATGCCTTCGAGTCGTTCAGGGTCTCGGGCGTGACCTGGATGGTGCCAACGCGTGCTCGGGCCTCTGTCACCGCTGTCAGGACCTCGCGCTCATGGCTGGCGTAGCCTTTCACGGTGTTCACCAGATTCGGCACTAAGTCGGCCCGGCGTTGGTACTGGTTCACAACCTCCGACCAGCTTGCCTTCACCTGTTCATCCTGCGACTGAATTGTGTTGTAGCCGCAGCCTGCCAGACCAATCAGGAGCATTGCCGCCAGTACCAACCCTATCTTGCGCACGAGACACCTCCGTTCTTTCGCTGCCGTCGCCTGCCGAGCCAACAATTCGAACCGTGAGCGTGCAGGATACAGCCTGCCCTATCGAAAATGGGGTTTTCATCACTCATCCTAGGTTGTGCGGCAGACCGATTGCTTGATTTGCCTCAACGGCGACTAGCAGTGGGCCGACCGCGCGTCCGCGCACTTGGTCCGGCTACATAAAATGACTCTATCTGGTGCTTATTGGGGTAGGTTATGCCGGCGGCCGAGATGTGCGAGCACAAAGGCATCGGACACCCAGACAGCCTTTGCGACGGCGCCGTCGAGGCTGCGGCCCAGGCCCTGTGCCGCGCGTACCTTGAGGCGTACGGCGCTATCCAACACTTCAACTCGACAAGGCACTCCTCGTTGGCGGCATGAGTGCGCCGAAATTCGGTGGCGGACAGCTACTGCGACCGATTCGATTGCTAGGAGTTGGCGACAGGGACGATTCCTGTGATCTAAGGCCTTCTCGCCTGCTGGCATCCATACACTAAGGCACCATTTTCGAGCATCGCCATCGTTTGCGAAGGCGCGGGCAATTCGCATTCCTTGATTGACATCAATAAGCAAGTTCCCCGAAGGACGAGACTATTAAGGCAAATCCTGCCTTGCAGCCGCCAATCGCCCCCAGGAGGATGGCATGTCGACCAGGTCCGCTACCCCTACAACCCCTACAGTTGGAGAAGAATCCACCGTTACGGGTGGGCGCGCGCCCCAACCGACAAGTCGCCTGGAAACTGCTCGCCAGCAATACGTGCGCGACCCTGTTTGTGGCATGGAAGTTTCTCCCGGGGAAGCGGCCGCTAGTGTGGAGGCCGACCACAAGCGCTATTGGTTCTGCTCCCGCCACTGCCACCAGGCGTTCCTCGCCAACCCGGCCCAATACATTGCTCCGCCGTCAGCCGAGGATACCCCGGCGGGCGCTAGCATTTCGCCGCCCGCCACGGCCGCCATCCCACCCGGCACCGGCGGTGCCAAGCAACTCGCAAAGGACCCTATCTGCGGGATGATGGTCGACAAGGCCACAGCCCTGTCCACCGAACGCGGCAATCGCAAGTACTATTTCTGCAGCGAAAGCTGTCTGCGGACTTTCGAGTCGCCAGAGAGCGAACTGAAAGCCATGAAGACGCGCGTGACGATTGCCCTTACGGGTGTCCTCGCGCTGGCGGTGCTGCGGGCAGGTGCCTTCCTGGCGTTGGCGGCAGGCGCGACCTTGCTCACCTGGGCGCCCATTCCGGGCTTGCCCTGGCTCACATGGGGGATGTGGCTGTTCCTGCTCGTCACGCCCGTGCAGTTCATTGGCGGCTGGAGCTTCTACAAGGGTGCGTGGAACGCCATCAGAACACGCAATATCAACATGGACTTCCTCATTGCCCTAGGGACGTCCGTGGCGTATTTCTATAGCGTAGTGGTGCTGTTCTTCCCCTCCTGGCTGCCGGTGAAGGTCGCAGAGCGGGATGTCTATTTTGAAGTCTCGGCGGTGATTATCGCCTTCGTGCTGCTGGGCAAGTACATGGAGGAAATCATCAAGAAGAAGTCCTCCGCCGCCGTTCGACGCCTGCTCGACTTACGTCCCGCCGTCGCGCATGTACTGCGTGATGGGAAGGAAGTGGAAATTCCGGCGGAGAGCATCATGGTGGGCGAAGCGGTCATCGTACGCCCGGGTGAAAAGATTCCGACGGACGGCAAGGTCGTTGAGGGCGAGTCCAGCGTCGATGAGTCCATGCTGACCGGCGAGTCGATGCCTGTGGAGAAAAAGCCTGGCGCCGCAGTCATTGGCGGCACGCTCAACCGCAGCGGCGCCTTCACTCTCCAAGCCACGAAAATCGGTGCCGATACCGCGCTCGCACAGATTATCAAGATGGTCGAGGACGCCCAGGCCAGCACCGCGCAGATTCAACGGCTGGCCGACCAGGTCACCGGCTACTTCGTGCCGGCGGTTGTGTCCATTGCCCTGCTGGCCCTGGTGGGGTGGACCGTGGCGGGCCATTTCCCGCACGGGCTACTTGCGTTTGTGGCCGTCCTGATTATCTCTTGCCCATGCGCACTCGGCGTGGCGACGCCTGCTGCACTGATGGTTGGCGTGGGCAAGGGGGCCGACAACGGCATCCTGATACGCGGTGGTGAAGTGCTGGAGCGCGCCGAGAAGCTGACGGCGGTGGTCTTTGACAAGACCGGTACGATTACGCGCGGAGAGCCGACCGTCACCGATGTCATCTCGTTCTCGAATCACGAGGAATCAACCCTGTTGACCCTTGCGGCAGCCGTCGAAAGTGGGTCTGAGCATCCTCTGGGCGAAGCCATCGTGCGTGCGGCAGAACATCGCGGCCTTGCCATTCCCAAGGCCACCGCCATTACTGCCCTGTCTGGCATGGGCATTCGGGGACAAGTCGAAGGCCAACAGGCCTGGCTCGGGAATCGGCGTCTGTTTGGGAGCCAGGGAATTCCAACTGGTAACGCTGAGTCGGTGCTTCGAAGGCTCGAGGCAGACGGGAAGACCGCCATGCTGGTCGGTGCCGGTAATACGCTGCTTGGTGTAGTCGCAGTGGCCGACACGGTGAAGCCTGAGGCAGCCGAGGCTGTCGCAGCCCTGAAGGCTCGCAACACCAAGGTCGTGCTGCTAAGTGGAGACAACCGTCGGACGGCGGAGGCCATTGGCCGGCAGGTTGGCATCGACCACGTGATTGCCGAAGTCATGCCGGAAGACAAGGTCGAGACCATTCAGACACTGCAGAAACAGGGCGAAGTCGTGGCGATGGTAGGTGACGGTGTGAACGACGCCCCCGCCCTTGCGGCAGCCGACATCGGCATTGCAATCGGCTCTGGCTCGGACGTCGCCAAGGAGACGGGAAGCATCATCCTCATTCGCGACGACGTTCGTGACGTCGTGGCGTCCATCCAACTGTCGCGCGCCACGATGCGCAAAATTAAGCAGAACCTCTTCTGGGCGTTCATCTACAACACTATTGGCATCCCGGTCGCAGCCTTCGGACTGTTGAACCCCATTATTGCGGCGGCAGCCATGGCGCTGTCCTCATTGAGCGTCGTGGCCAACTCCGCGCTGCTTAAGCGTGTGAGGCTCGGCCAGGCCAGTACGGAGGCAACATGAAGCACGCCGTCGCATGGGTATGCGCCGTCATTGCGACGCTGCTAGCCTTTGCTGTTTTGTATTGGTTTGGCATTTCAATACTCTCCGTTCTGCTCGCAATCCTTTTGCTTTCCTGCCCAATCGTCGTGGTGTGGGTTAGCTGGCGGCTTTCCCGTCAGTGCGAGCGCGATATTCATCAGGCCGTGGAGCGTGAGCGTAAGGCCCGAGGCAGTCATTGATGAGGAGGTCTGTCAAGGTCGATACTGCTCAGGCCTTCACAGCTGGTGCCGGCGGTAAGACGTTGTACTTTGAATCCGAGGCACCGCGAGCCGCGTTTCGGCGAGACCCCGCACGATACATGCCTCGGCATCACCACGGCTACTGCTAAGAGACAACCCGGGGCTTTTCTTCGTTGGAGGAAGGTATGAATCACGACCACAGCAGTCACGAGCACCCGGAGGATACAGAGCGAAAGATTTCCCGCTCCAAGCTTGTCACGATTGGCTTTCTATTGGTAATTGGCTACTTCCTCTGGACAGAACACAGGGCGCACGTCATTCAGTTCCTGCCGTTCCTGCTCCTGGCGGCATGTCCGTTGATGCATCTCTTCATGCATCACGGCCATGGCAACGGTCACGGAGGGCGCGATGACTCCAGCGACACAGGCAAAAAGGGAGAGAGATGATGGAGCACAACGCGCAAAGCGGCTACGGCCTTTGGTCGCTGGTGATTATTAACTCGGCGGTCTTCCTCATCTTTGCCTTCAGCTTTACCAAGCCGAAGACCCCTCGGGACTGGCGCTCCTTTGGAGCCTTCTCGGCGTTCATTGTGGCGCTCTTCACCGAGATGTATGGGATTCCCCTGACCATCTATCTCCTGTTGCCATGGCTGTCGACAAAGTTTCCCGGTATCGACTTCCTGTCCCATGACGCCGGTCATCTTCCTGAGATGATTTACGGCTGGCGGGGCAATCCCCACCTGGGCCCCTTCCACATCGCCAGCGACATTCTGATTTTCGGCGGATTCCTCATGCTGTCAGCGGCGTGGCGAGTCTTGTACAAGGCTCAGCAAGAACACACCCTGGCCACCACTGGGCTCTACGCACGTATGCGGCATCCGCAGTATGTAGCGTTCATCGTGATTATGTTGGGATTCCTGCTGCAATGGCCGACGATACTCACGTTGGTGATGTTCCCCATCCTGGCCTGGATGTACGTTCGCCTTGCTAAGGCAGAGGAGCAGGACGCACTGGCGGAATTCGGGCAGGAATATGAGGATTACCGCCGAAAGACGCCAGCGTTCATCCCGCATATCCCGGGAGGCGATGCCCCCCGGACTCGCCCTCGTTGAATGCAGTCGTTTTCTTCCCCACACGTGGAGGCTGCCATGAAACCCTTCAAAACTGGTGTGACGCTATCTGCGACAGTCGTGCTGTTCTATGCCTTATGCACGTTGGTCTGGCTGGCACTCCCTGAGTCTTTCATGAACTTCATGAACGTGCTCTTTCACGGACTCGACTTCCGACGCCTGCAGACCCGCGAACAGTTGTCCTGGTGGTCCGTCATCTACCCGGCCTTTGTGTTTGCAGTGTGGTTCTTTGCTGCCGGTGCATTCTTTGCATGGTTGCACAACAGCCTACGCGGAGAGAAATGACCCTGGGACGCGGGCTGTATGACTGCAAGGTCTAGCACCACGTCCCAACCGGCGGCCGACTGCAAACAGCAGCGACCGCCGATTCTTCTTGCTCTTACCCGACATGTTGAAAGGCCCTCATGGAACCGCGTCAACAATTTTCCCTTTGGTACATACTCGCGGCGGTCACGGCGATACTCGTCCTTCAGAGCTTCTTCACTCCTTCTCACGTCCAAACGCTGCCGTACAGCGACTTCAAGGTCCTATTGAAGGCCGGCAAGCTCAAGAACGTCACCCTCGGGGAAGGCATCATCACGGGAACGCTTAACACCGATGGCGTTGAGAGTCTGCTTCCCAAGCAACAGGTCGACGAGATGCTGCAGCAGGGGAAAGGAGACCACGCCTTCTCGACAGTCCGCGTCAACGACCCCATTCTGGTGCAAGAGCTCGAAACTGCAAAAGTTCGCTTTGTCGGGCAGGCCGATAACAAATGGATTGGGATGCTGCTGTCCTGGGTGGTCCCTGCATTGCTCTTCTTTGCCGTCTGGAGCTTCCTCATCAAGCGGGTAGGCGGAGCCGCCAGCGGCATGATGGAGATTGGCAAGAGCAAGGCCAAGGTCTACATGCAAAAAGAAACCGGCGTGACGTTTGCTGACGTCGCCGGCATCGACGAGGCTAAGGAAGAACTCGCCGAAATCGTCAACTTCCTGAAGGACCCGCAGCGCTACCGGCGCCTGGGCGGCAAGATTCCCAAAGGCGTGTTGCTTCTCGGTGCGCCGGGAACTGGCAAGACGCTGCTGGCGAAGGCTGTCGCTGGCGAGGCTGGCGTTCCATTCTTCAGCATGAGTGGCTCGGAGTTCGTTGAGATGTTTGTAGGTGTTGGGGCTGCGCGCGTTCGCGACCTCTTCAACCAGGCCGAGACTAAGGCGCCTTGCATCATCTTTATTGACGAACTCGATGCGCTCGGCAAGACCCGTGCGCTCAACGCGATGTCCGGAAACGACGAACGCGAACAGACACTGAATCAGTTGCTGGTCCAGATGGACGGCTTTGATACCAACAAAGGCGTCATCATCATGGCCGCGACCAACCGCCCGGAGATTCTCGACCCTGCGCTACTTCGCCCGGGCCGATTTGACCGTCACATCGCTCTGGACCGCCCGGACCTGAAGGGCCGGGAGCAAATCCTGAAGGTGCATAGCAAAAATGTCACACTGGCACCGGGGGTGGAGCTGACCAAGCTAGCTGCCAGAACCCCGGGATTCGCGGGAGCTGACCTTGCCAATCTAGTCAATGAGGCCGCCCTGCTGGCGGCACGCAAGGGCAAGGACGCGGTCGACATGGCCGACTTCGACGAGGCGTTAGACCGCATCATTGGCGGCCTGGAAAAAAAGAATCGCGTGATGAATGCGCAGGAAAAGGAAACCATCGCCTACCACGAGGCAGGTCACGCCATCGTGGCGGAGTTGCGGCCCCGTGCCGACCGGGTATCGAAGGTTTCCATCATTCCACGTGGCGTGGCCGCGCTCGGCTATACCCAGCAGACACCCACAGAGGACCGCTATCTGCTAAAGCAGAGTGAACTGCTTGACCGGCTCGATGTGCTGCTCGGCGGGCGCATGGCCGAGCAACTTGTCTTCGGCGACGTTTCGACAGGCGCACAGAATGACCTGCAACGCGCAACAGACATGGCTCGCCGGATGATTACGCAGTTCGGCATGAGCGAGCAGCTCGGTCTTGCCACGTACGAGGACTTGCCGAACCCACTCCTTAATGGGGCAGGACTGATGCCTCGGGAACGCAAGGAATACAGCGAGAATACCGCGCAAATCATTGACGCGGAAGTCCGGAAGATTCTGGGTGACGCAAGCCAGCGGGTGAAGCAGACACTGCTGGCACACCGGCACAAGCTGGACGCGCTGGCAAAGCTGCTGCTCGAACAGGAGGTTGTCGACCGACCTGCCCTGGAACTGCTCCTCTCCGAGAAAGTTACCCCGCTCACGCCTGGGAAGCCCCACCCAGCCAAGCCCGATGGGCACGATTCGCGGAAGGTGAACCATGAAAATGAAGGCAAGTAGGAGGAGCGTTACGTCCGAGGTAAGCGCCATCTCCCATGAGGACTATGAGGAGAATCTCCACCTGCTTCAAATCGAACTGGTCAAGCTACAGAAGCACTTCATTTCCTGCAGCGACCGGATTCTGGTGATATTTGAAGGCAGGGACGCCGCTGGGAAGGACGGCACCATCAAGCGCATTGTCGAACATCTCAGCCCGCGTGAAACCCGCGTCGTCGCGCTTGGAAAGCCTTCTGACCGTGACCGAGGCTCATGGTACTTCCGGCGCTATACGGCCGAACTCCCGGCCGCCGGCGAGTTCACGCTTTTCAATCGGAGTTGGTACAACCGAGCGGGCGTGGAACGCGTGATGGGCTTCTGCACCGACGCCGAGGTTGAGGAGTTCATGGCAAGCGTCCCAGAGTTCGAAGGGATGCTTGTGCGCTCAGGGATTCGTCTTATCAAGTACTACCTGGACATCAGCAAGGGCGAACAGAGAAAGCGCATCGACGAGCGCCGCCGAGACCCGCTAAAGCAGTGGAAAGTCAGCCCCATTGACGAGCAGGCGGTGTCACTTTGGAAGAAGTACAGCAAGGCTCGCAACGAGATGTTTGCTCGGACCAGCGACATCGCGCCATGGAATGTGGTACGCGCCGACGACAAGCGGGTCGCGCGCCTCAGCGTCATCAAGGATTTGCTGACGCGCCTGCACTATGCGGACAAGGACGATGAGCTGATTCGCCCTAATCCGGAAGTTGTGTTTCCTTATGCTGAGGAACATCTGCTGAGCGGGGCGATTGCGAAGTAAAGGTAGCTCGGCAAGACCTGCGAACTGCGAGGATGGGTGAGATGAAGACCAGCATCATTGAAGTTGGAGGCCTGCTTTCCGTTCTTAGCGCTCACGGGGTGGAGAAGCGCCTCACCAGATTGCCCGGTGTCGTCAAGGCAGAGGTCAACTGTGTCTCGGGCAGCACGACTGTCGAGTACGACGACGCTGTAACTAGCCTGAGTGAAATCAAGGCAAGGCTGGATGAGTGCGGCCATCATTGCCATGGCGAACTGGTGCCACGGCACATTTGCATCCCGGAAGACCCACCAGCAGCAGCTTCGACCGGAGTTGATAGCGGGCAAGCGAGTACAGCAGCCCGGCTGGCAGCGCTCGGCAGACACGAGGACCATTCCCACGCAGCGAAAGCGCAGGCCCACGCGACACATGGCCAGATGGCCCATGACATGGGACACGGCGCCGGCATGGACATGGCGGCGATGGTTCGCGACATGCGAAACCGCTTCTGGATTTGCCTGGTGTTCACGATTCCCATCTTTCTCTACGCGCCGATGGGAATGCAAATTCCCATGCCGGCTCCGCCGTTCGGTCTGGGCATGAACCAGTGGCTGTTCTTGTTAGCGAGCGCGGCCATCCTATATCCCAGTTGGCCCTTCTTCGTATCCGCGTGGCGCGCCCTCCAGGACGGCACGCTCAACATGGCCACGCTGGTTGTCCTCTCTGTCGGTACGGGCTATCTGTTCAGCGTCGGAGCAACCTTCTTCTTTCCTGGAGAGCAGTTTTACGAGGCGTCGGCCGTGTTGCTGGTATTCATCCTGCTGGGACACTGGCTGGAGATGCGCGCTCGCGCTGGCGCGTCAGACGCGATTCGCTCGCTGATGAACCTGGCTCCGCCCAAGGCGATGGTACTGCGTGATGGCCGCGAGGTGGAAATACCAACTGCCGACGTCAAGCTGGGTGACATCGTCATCATCCGTCCCGGCAACAAGATTCCCGCTGACGGTGAGGTCATCGACGGAAGCTCTCAAGTGGACGAATCGATGCTGACTGGCGAGTCGCTACCCGTGAGGAAGGGACCGGGCGACAGCGTCATCGGCGCAACAATTAACAAGAGCGGGAGCTTCCATTATCGAGCAACCCGGGTCGGCAGTGACACCGCCCTGGCGCAAATCGTCAAGCTGGTGCAAGAGGCTCAGAACTCGAAAGCGCCAGCGCAATTGCTGGCGGACCGCGCATCCCAGTGGTTGGTGCTTGCCGCCGTGGGGATTGGCATCCTCACATTCGTCATTTGGTATTGGTGGTTGGGCCAGTCCCTGCTGTTCGCCTTGACGCTCACCATTACCGTCTTCGTGATTGCCTGTCCCGATGCGCTTGGACTCGCGACTCCGATGGCGGTGATGGTTGGTACAGGCCTCGGCGCGATGAACGGGATTTTGTTCAAGAACGCTTCGGCTTTGGAGGAAGCCACCAAGTTGAATGTCGTCGTGTTCGACAAGACGGGCACCCTGACCATGGGGGAACCTGAGGTCGTGGAAATTTTCGCTCCGCAGGGCGTGGACGAAGACGCGATGCTTGGTCTTGCCGCCGCCGTCGAGCAGGCTTCAGAACACCCACTGGCCCAAGCCATCCTCAAACGCGCTGGGGCATTGACGAGGCCAAGCGCCACCGGCTTTACAAATATCGACGGTATGGGAGCCCAAGCGGATGTCGACGGGAGGCCGGCGCTGCTTGGTAATCGCAAGCTGATGGCATCACAACGCGTGGATATGACCGGCCTGACGGAGAAGGCCGACATGATGCAAGGCGCGGGGCGAACGGTCATTCATGTTGCACACGGTGGCAAACTGATTGGCCTGATTGCCATCGCCGACGCCCCCCGACCGACTTCGGCAGCAGCAGTCAAGAAGCTGCGAGAGCGAGGCGTGCAGGTGGCGATGCTGACCGGGGACAACAAGGCCACGGCGGAACGTATCGCTGTAGGCCTGGGAATCGAGCTGGTCCTCGCAGACGTGTTGCCTGGGCAAAAAGCCGAAAAGGTCAAAGAACTGCAGGCACAAGGCAAGAAGGTTGGCATGGTAGGCGACGGCATCAACGACGCGCCTGCGCTGACGCAGGCGGACGTAGGCTTTGCCATTGGCGCCGGCACGGATGTGGCGATGGAAAGCGCTGACATTGTGCTGATGAAGAGTGACCCGTTTGACGTGGTGGGGGCAATTGAGTTGTCGCGTGCCACCCTGCGAAAGATGCACCAGAATCTCTGGTGGG
Source organism: Cupriavidus sp. IK-TO18 (assembly GCF_015549295.1). NCBI lineage: Bacteria > Pseudomonadati > Pseudomonadota > Betaproteobacteria > Burkholderiales > Burkholderiaceae > Cupriavidus > Cupriavidus sp. IK-TO18. The sequence goes on along the minus strand of NZ_JADGMP010000027.1, from coordinate 54,292 downwards.
CGGTAGCCTACAACCTGGTGGCGTTCCCCTTGGCAGCCGGTCTGCTCTACCCCTTCACCTTAAGTCCTGAGATTGCAGCGCTATCCATGTCGGGTAGCTCCGCCTTGGTGGCAATTAACGCTCTGTTACTCAAGCGCACGAAGCTACCCGGCATACGCGCCCCATCGCCGCCCGTATCGGACAGCGTGGCCGCGCCCATTGCCGGCTGACTTTCTGCCATGGGTTATTGTCATTGACCCGCGAGCTGATCACGGACCTGGCATCGGAGGCTTCAAGCGTGATTCCGAAGTCGGCATGGCGCTCTGTATCCGCGAGCGTGGCGCGCCACGAACATCGTGCCATCTTGCAAAGCCTAGAGGCGATAGAGGCATTGCGATGTTTACGCCTGGTCCGAGCGACTCCAGCCATGGCTATCACTCGTAGCAGGCATTGCCAACGACGTCAGGACCGCTCGGGAAGAAGGCACAGCAGACAACATGTGGCGTTCTTTCGAACAGGCCGTAAGCATCGCCATGGCGGCTACAAAGCAAGCCAATCCGCGCATCTCAACGAGCTTCAGCGAGCTACTGGCGCCAGCCATCGGAGGGGAATGTACACCGAATGTCGCGCGCAGCTTCGGGTGGAGCATGAGGCCCACTGAAAGTTGATTGGCAAGGCGGTGGAGTGGCAGCAAGTTACTTGCTCATCATGCCAGGGCCCATCCCAGACCCCATGCCGCCGCCCATCATGCCTTTGTTGTCCATCATCATCTGCATCATTTCCTGCATGAAGGCCATGTGCTGGCCCATCATGTCCTGACACATCTGCATTTGGGCAGGCGCTGCGCTGCCCTTACCCTTGGGCGCAGGCATCCCGCCTGCGCCGGCCATTCCCATTCCCATTCCCATTCCCATCATGTCCTTGTGCATAATGGCCGCGGCGTCTTGCATAACCTTGTTGCGTTCGGCCATCAGTGCCTGGACCTCTTCTGGTGATTTGGCCCGCGACAGCCGCTCACGGATTGCGCGCAAATGTGCAATCTGAGCGTCGAGGTCAGTATTTCCCTTGGCTTGGGGCGCTACAGGCGGTGCAACTGCTGGTGCCGCTTTCTTAGGCGGGTCCGCAGGGTGGTGCTGCTCATGCTGAGCCTCCGTCGACGGTGAAGCCGAGAAGGCGACAGGCGCCCACACGAGGGTGGCGGCTGCCAAGAGTATGGGAACGTGGCGAAGGTGGACCATGGGAAGGCTCCTCATATCTAAGGAAGACAATCTAATATGGACCATATGCCGCGTGTATGCCACCAAGTTGATAAGAATCAACAGAACTCCCGAATTTCGACCTCCGGGTGCGGGCTTTCTCTCCAGTAACCAGCGAGCCCGGGAGTCATAAAGGGTCATCCAAATGGCCAACGCCGGCTTAAAAGCGACCCACTTTCCCAAGAATCGCCGAAGTAAAATTGCCCCCCGGCCTACAGCAGTTCGGCTGCTAGTTCTCGCCTGCAAATTTGCACGGCGAGGGCATGATGCAGCAATCAGTCGGGCATCGCTGTCATCAGCGTCTTGTCATCGTCGAACGTATTTACTCAACGCGCGAACACCAGGTCTCGCGTCACGGAGCGCTGCGCAAGCGTGCGAAGGCCGCCCCGAGCCACCTTATTCGCCGAACAGAAGAACTATCTGCACAAGGGCAGGGGCCCGGCAGGGCAAACATATGTCGCCGGCACTTCTATATGCGGCGGGGGTTCCAGGCAGATTCCGGAGTGACGGAATTGCTTCGTTCTACGGCGAGGGCGCGCGATTACTACACTTCACGACAGTCGTACTCGCGGACGAATTTCGCTTAGAAATCAAAGCCTTTGGGCAATGTGATCGGTCTACACAGCTGTGCATGGCTCGCACGAACCATGTACCTCAACAATCAAGACGCGAGCAGCCTCATTAAGCCCCGCATCGCGCACCATCGCAGCGCGACATGCCCCGTTTCGGGGAGTCGCTCAGCGCAGTTGCCACTGTCGACTAGCGTTCCCGCCCCTTTTTGGCGACAAATCTTGCATACAAGTATGGCATACCACTTGCTCATGTGGTTGCCGTGAACGCAACGACCGAAAACTCCCCTGCTGACATCGCCAATCGCATCACCGAGGCAATGCTTGGCCAGAAGCTGCTCCCCGGCTCCCGCCTGGGCGAGCAGGAACTTGCCACATTGTTCGGCGTGAGCCGCACGCTGGTGCGTGAAGCATTGTCGCGGCTGGCGGCGCGGGGCATGGTAACCGTCAGCGCGCGACGCGGCTGGTTTCTGGTGGAACCCGGCACTGACGACATCCGCTCAGCGTTCGACGCCCGCCGCATTATCGAAACCGGGTTGCTACGTGAAGTCAGCCCGGATCGGCCGGCGCATGCGCAGGCCATTCATTCGCTCAAAGTTCATATCGCACGCGAAAAGGCCGCGCTCCAAGGCGACGACGCCAGCATGCGCAGTTTCCTGCTGGGCGATTTTCACGTTTGCCTGTGCGCATCATTGGGGTATGGCCTGTTGGTGGATACGCTGCGCGACCTGACCGCGCGCACGACACTGGTCGCTAGTCGAAATCAGTCCGCAGCCGATGCTGGTCGCTCGTGCGGCCAGCACGAAGGTATCGTCAACGCGCTTGCGGAAGGCGATGGCGTCTTAGCCGCGCGCCTGATGGCCGAACACCTTAGCGCGGTGCATACGAGTCTTGATGCCGTTGGCCCCGCCGACCCGCTCTCACACCTTCGCCAGGCGCTGGCACCGGTAAGTCCGGCACGCGTTCCGCATTCCGCATCACCCGCCGCGGAGATTTCCGCGGATCAACCATTCCCATCCCGAACCTGAGGAAACACGCGATGTTCCATGCCCTGTCCAAATCCAAGTTGTCCCGCCGCGGCCTGATGTGTGCACTGCTGGCCGGCTTATATGCGGCCGTGCTGCCGGCGCAGGCCGACACACTTGCCGATATCACCAAGGCCGGCGTACTGCGCGTGGCCGTGCCACAGGATTTCCCGCCGTTTGGCTCGGTAGGGGCAGATATGGCTCCTCAGGGCCTCGATATCGACGTGGCAGCGCTGATGGCCAAAAAGATGGGTGTAAAGCTGCAGTTGGTACCAGTGACCAGCACCAACCGAGTGCCGTATCTGCAGACGCGCAAGGTAGACCTGGTGATCTCGAGCATGGGCAAGAATCCCGAGCGCGAAAAGGTGCTCGACTTCTCCGATGCCTATGCGCCGTTCTTCAATGGCGTGTTCGGGCCGGCGGATCTTGCCGTAAAAAGCGCGGCCGATCTGGCGGGCAAGACTGTTGGCGTCACGCGCGGTGCCGTGGAAGACCTGGAACTGAGCAAGATCGCTCCGGCCAGCGCGAACATCAAGCGCTATGAAGACAACAACGCCACGATCTCGGCCTTTCTGTCGGGGCAGGTGCAACTGATTGCCACCGGCAACGTGGTGGCCTCGACGTTGATCGCCAAGCATCCGCCCAAGGCGCCCGAAACCAAGTTCCTGATCAAGAATTCGCCGTGCTTCATCGGAATGAACAAGGGTGAGAAGGGGCTGCAGGACAAGGTCAACGCCATCCTGGCCGAAGCCAAGAAGGACGGCTCACTGAACACGCTGTCGATCAAGTGGCTGCTGCGTCCGCTGCCGGCGCAGCTCTGATACGCACCGCCGAGGTAGAAGCATGGCTTACGCGTTCGATTTCGTGTCGGTGCTGGATTACACCGACGTGCTGCTCAAGGGCATCGCGGTCACGGCGCAGCTCACGCTGACGGGCGGTGTGCTTGGCGTGGCCGTGGCGTTGGCGGGTGCCTGGGCCAAGACCCAGGGACCCGCCTGGCTTCGCCCCGTGGTCAGCACCTATGTGGAGCTGATCCGGAACACGCCGTTCCTGATCCAGCTGTTCTTCATCTTCTTCGGGCTGCCCAGCCTTGGCGTGCATCTGCCCGAAATGGTGGCGGCATCGCTGGCCATGGTTATCAACTTGGGCGCCTACGGTACCGAGATCGTGCGCGCCGGCCTGGCTGCCACCCCGCGCGGGCAGTTCGAAGCCGGCGCGAGCCTGGCCATGTCACCATTCCAGGTGTTCCGGCACGTCGTGCTGCGCCCGGCATTGCAGAAGATCTGGCCAGCGCTGTCGAGCCAGATTGTGATCGTGATGCTCGGATCGGCTGTCTGTTCGCAGATCGCAGCGCAAGACCTGACGTATGCGGCCAACTTCATCCAAGGGCGAAACTTCCGCGCTTTTGAGGTCTATCTCGTGAGCACAGCGATCTATCTTCTTCTTGCCCTCGTGCTGCGGCAATTGCTGCGCGGCGTTGGCCGGCAGCTTTTTGCGCGGAGGGCGGGATGATCGAGTTCACGTTGTGGGATATCGTCCGCAACCTGATGTTGGCAGCACGCTGGACGGTGCTGCTGTCATTGGTTGCGTTCGTGGGCGGTGGCCTCGTTGGCCTGCTCGTGCTGTTGATGCGTACCGGCAAGCGCCCGGTAGCAAGACGCCTGGCGCAGGCGTATATCGAGCTTTTCCAGGGTACCCCGCTCCTGATGCAGCTATTCCTCGCTTTCTTCGGACTTGCACTGTTTGGCATCGAGGTGCCAGCGTGGCTGGCCGCCGGGCTTGCGTTAACGCTGTGGACGTCGGCCTTCCTGGCCGAAATCTGGCGCGGCTGCGTGGAAGCCATACCGCGCGGCCAGTGGGAAGCCTCAGGCAGCCTGGCCATGGACTACGTGCAGCAGATGCGTTACGTGATCCTGCCACAGGCCTTGCGGATTGCCGTGGCACCGACCGTTGGCTTTGGTGTCCAGGTCATCAAGGGCACGGCGCTAGCGTCGATCATCGGCTTCACCGAGCTGTCCAAGGCGGGCACGATGATTGTGAACGCCACATTCCAACCCTTTACCGTATATGCCGCCGTGGCGCTGATGTACTTCGCGCTGTGCTGGCCGCTTTCGCAATACAGCAAGATGCTGGAGAGGAAATTCCATGCCGCTTATCGCCATTGATCAGGTTCGCAAGTCGTTTGGCAGCAACGAGGTGCTGAAGGGCGTTTCGCTCTCCGTCGAACCTGGCGAAGTCATCGCCATTATCGGCAAGAGTGGCTCGGGCAAGAGCACGCTGCTACGTTGCATCAACGGGTTGGAAAGCATCGATTCGGGCGCCATCACGGTGGCCGGTGCTCACCTGGCCGACAGCGAACTGCAATTACGCGCGCTGCGGCTGAAGGTAGGCATGATTTTCCAGCAGTTCAATCTGTTTCCGCACCTCAGCGCCGGGCGCAACGTGATGCTGTCGCCCATGATCGTCAAGGGCGCGTCGCAGGCTGAGGCCCGTGAACTGGCCGAACTGAACCTGGCACGGGTCGGGCTTTCTGCCAAGTTCGATGCATATCCGGACCAACTGTCTGGCGGTCAGCAGCAACGTGTCGCCATCGCTCGCGCGCTTGCCATGCAGCCAACCGCGCTGCTATGCGACGAAATCACCTCCGCGCTGGATCCAGAGCTTGTTAACGAGGTACTGCAGGTTGTGCGCAGTCTCGCGGCCGATGGCATGACCCTGCTGATGGTGACGCACGAAATGCGCTTCGCGCGCGAGGTGTGCGACCGCGTAGTCTTCATGCATCAGGGCAAGGTCCACGAAACCGGCGCGCCCAATGAAGTGTTCGGCCGGCCACAGACGCACGAACTGCAGCAGTTCTTGGGAATGGTTGAGGCTTGACCTGCCACCTGCCGCGCAAACTGCAACATGCATCGTGGAGATTGCTGAGCGGGCGACCCTCGACTTCAGCAGCCAGCTAGCCCCTCGAGAACGGGCGAGTTCACCGCTCGTTGCCTGCCGGCACAGCTTCCGGCCTGCTCAGTAAGCCGCTGTGGTCACCGGTGCTCCGCTGCGACCGCACGCTGTCTATCGTGTTGCGCGGTCAGCACCATCACGATCTCTGTGACGATTCGCTCCAGTGGCGTCCCTGGACCATAGATGCCACGGACGCCTGCCAGCTGCAAGGTGTGCCTGTGCGGCGCCGGAATAATCCCGCCAACAAACACCGGCACAGTATCCCCGCGCTGGCGAAGGGCCTTGAACAACATGGAAACCTGGGCAAGATGTGCACCGCCGAGCGTCGAGATGCCGATGGCATCGAAGTCGCCATCGCACGCTTGCGCCGCAATGGCCTCGGCCGACTGGAACAATGGCGTAAGCCGGACCAGGAACCCGGCATCGCTCAGGGCGGCGGCGACAGCCTTCGCGCCGCGATCGTGCCCATCCTGCCCGAGCTTTGCCACCAGGATTCGCGGCGCGCGTCCAAGTATCGCGCTCAGCTGCCTGACCCGGTCGCAAGCCGCCGCCCAGTTCGGACTCCCTGCGCGGGTAGCGCCGTAGTGCGCCTTGTCGTAGCCCGGTTGCGCTGCGTAGCGCGGCCAGACATCAAGCAAGGCGCGCGTGCATTCGCCGACCGTCGCCCGGCAGCGCATGGCGTCAATGGCGCAGTCCAGCAAGTTCCTGCCGCCCCGTCGCGCAGCTTCCGCCAGTGCGCCCAGCGCCTGTTTGACTGTGTGCTCGTCCCGCCTTGCCCGCAATGCCGCCAGTCGAGTTGCCTGCTCTGCGCGAACGCGGCCTCCGTCGATCTCCAGGCACGCTGGTAGTGCTTCTTCGTCGGCCTGGAAACGATTGACCCCCACCACGACCTCCTCTCCCGCATCGATCCGCGCCTGTGTCCGCAGGGCATTGCGGTGAATGCGGTGCTGCACCCAGCCTGATTCCAGCGCCTTGAGCACGCCCCCATGCGCATCGATCTCTGCGAGGATCGAGCGGACGGTATCGGCCATGCGCCCCGTCAATGACTCGATCAGGTAGGAACCGGCCCACGGATCCGCCACGTCGCAAAGACTGAATTCGTGCTGCAGGATCAACTGCGTGTCACGCGCGATACGCGAGGCTTCGACGCTGGGCAGCGCCAGAGCCTCGTCAAAGCCGTTTGTGTGCAGCGACTGCGTGCCGCCAAAGATTGCGGCCATGCCCTCGATCGTGGTGCGGGCAATATTATTGTGCGGTGCCTGCGCCGCCAACGTCCAGCCCGATGTCTGGCAGTGCATGCGCATCGCCGCGGCCTGGGCAGTGGTGCCGCCTCGTGCACGGACGATGTCGTGCCACAAGAGCCGGGCGGCGCGCAGCTTGGCAATCTCCTTGTAGAACTGTTTGCCGACGCCGAAGAAGAAGCTCAGCCCACCGCAGAAGGCATCGACATCGAGACCCCGGGCGCGCAGCGCATCGACATAGGTCCGCGCGTTGGCCAAGGTCAGGGCAAGTTCCAGCGCCGGATCCGCCCCGGCTTCCTGGAAGTGGTAGCCGGAAATCGACATGCCGTGGAATTTCGGCGCGTGCCTGGCGAGCCATTCGACCACATCCGCCGCAATGCGCAGCGACGGCTCCGGGGCATGGATCCAGGTATTGCGGACCATGAACTCCTTGAGGATGTCGTTCTGGATGGTGCCACGCAACCGTTCGAAGGGAATTCCCGCTTCCTCGGCCACGACCAGGAATGCCGCCAGAACGGGCAGTACCGCACCGCTCATGGTCATCGACACGGAAACCCGATCCAGCGGTATGCCGTCAAACAGGCGCCGCATGTCGTCGACCGAGTCGATCGCCACCCCAGCCATGCCGACGTCGGCCGCCACCTCCGGATCGTCCGAATCGTAGCCGCGATGGGTTGGCAGGTCGAACGCAACCGACAGGCCCTGCGCCCCTTGCCTCAGGGCCTCGCGATACGCCAGGTTCGACGTCGCGGCGTCACCATACCCGGCGTACTGCCGGATGGTCCACGGGCGTTGCCGGTACATGGTCGGGTAAGGCCCGCGTACGAATGGCGCCTCGCCAGGCATGCCGCCGAGGTGGCTCAGGCCGACAACATCCTCCTCACCGTAGACGGGTTTCAGGTCCACGCCGAAGCGCAGCTCATTCCACTCCTGGCTCATCGCTGCCTCCAGCGCTTGCGGGTCACGATATCCGCGATCTTTTCACCATCCGCAGCGCGCCGGACCTCGCACCAGTGCGCCAGTCCCGACTCGTCTTCGCGCAGGGCCGCGAAGGTCAGCTCCAGTGCCTCGCCGACATTGACGTTGCCATGGAAGAACAGGTCCCGCGCGGCCAAGGTTGGCGGTTCCGCATGGCTGCGCCATTGCCACTCCGCGCGGTCCACCATCGCCTGGAAGCTGGCGAAGTACATCAGGTCGGCGCCGTTGAAGTCGTTGTAGGGACATGGCAGGAAGTCGACGACATGGTTGACGCCATCCTGCTGCTGGCGCAACCCGAGATGCGTACCCCAATCCCCACTGCGAAAGAGCCGTGCGAGCTGTGATAGCGCCGCCGCCTCGCTCGTGGTTGCCGCGTTGTTCCAGCCAGTTGCCACGGACGGCATCGCGCGTACGACCGAGCGATTGTCCCGCTCGCGCGTGCGCCGGATAAAGGTCGACAGCATGGTGACGGTCGCGCAGCGCGTGCCGTCCAGCGACGCCACGGCATGCTGGCTGAGGCGCTTCACGCCGCCTGCCGGCAACCCGCCCGAGTCCAGCGTGAAGGTGCCGTGCTCGCCGATCCTCTCCAGCGCTGCATCGCGTACGCGTACGGCGGTGAAGGCGGCATAGACAGGATTGCCCTCGCCGTCACGAAAGTCCGGTACTGCCAGGCCGCAGCCCGCGGCCAACTGGCGCCAGTGCAGGTCGCCGCAGGTCTTCAGCAACCAGTTTTCCGACAGGCCGGTGTAGGCCAGTTGCGGCATACCGGCGATATGATGCGAGCGGACGGTCTCCATTTCACGCTGCCAGTGCGGCGCCGGGCCCGTATGCGGCGATCAGCCGGGCCAGGTACTCGGCATCGCGCGCGACGCCCGAGAAGCGCCCCGACCCCCACGTGTGCAGCCACGGCAGGCCAACGAAATACAGGCCGGCATGCGCAGTCACGCCACGCTCGTGGCCCGGATAGCCACGGCCGTTGAAGACCGGGACCTCCAGCCAGCTGAAGTCGGGTCGGAACCCGATGCTCCAGATGATGGTGCTGATCCCCGCCGCACGGGGATCGAGTGTGGTGCGTTCCGCCTCTGGCGTCCATACCGGCGCATAGATACTCGCCGGGGGCGCGTCGATGCCGCGCTCGGCAATAAACTTGTCGATGCTTGCGTTGATGCGATTGTAGGTCGCATCGGCATCGTCAAGGCTTTGGCGCAGGTCCGGGGCAAAATGCAGCTGCCCGTCGCGGTAGTCCTCCAGCACGCCGTACAACTGCATGCCTTCGGTGGCAAACTTGCGCAGGTCAATATCGCGGCCGCCATCGCGGCCGGTCACATAGTGGTTGGTGTTGTCGCGCACGCCTTCGCGCAGCGGATGCTCGGTGACAGGCAGGTCGTAGTACTTCATGTCGGCGAGCCAGTCGACCACGTCGCGGCCGCGATAGAAGCGCGCGCAGCGGGGCGCTTCCCCGACCGCCAGAACGACCTCGCGGCCGGCCAGATGCAGGTCTTCGGCAATCTGGGCGCCCGACTGCCCGGACCCCACTACCAGCACAGCGCCTTCCGGCAGGTCTTGCGGGTTCCGGTAGTCGGCCGACTGGATCTGGCGGATCGAAGCAGGCAGGCGCTCGGCCATGCGCGGCACGATCGGCGTGTGGTAGCCGCCGGAAGCGACGACCACCTGGTCGGCGCTGAAGACGCCGCGGCTGGTCGTGACGAGGTACCCGCCCTGCGGCCTCGGCTTGACGCTCAGCACCGCGGTATGCTCGAGCACCGGTGCCGCGACGGACTGGATGAACCCGTCCAGGTACGCGATGATCTCATCCTTCCTCATGAAGCCGTGCGGATCCTCTCCGCGGTATGGATGACCCGGCAGTGCACATTGCCAGTTCGGCGTGACCAGGCAGAAGGCGTCCCAGCGCTGTGTGCGCCAGGTATGGGTGAGCGTGTGCTTTTCCAGCACCAGGTGTTCGATCCCGGCCTGCTTCAGGTAGTAGCTGACGGACAGGCCGGCCTGGCCGCCCCCTACCACGATCACCGGGAGATGACGGGGTTCCGCGTTAATGGGAGTTTTAATGGGGGTATCGATGCTGTTGCGTGTCATGGCGGGGTTTCCTTGATGCGATTAGGGTTCGGCCACGGTGGCAGCCGTCAATGCTGGCTAATGACCGAAGCCGATCACCTGCACGGTGGCATCCGGCTGGTCGTGGAATCTTGCGGCGACCTCTTCGATGGCCTGCAACTGGTCCATGGCGGACGAGCACGCGTAGCCATATTTCATGCGCACGCGCTCCGACGCCTCGGCCAGGGCCGCGCGGGTCAGGCTGACAAACTCCGCGAGCGGATAGGTGCGGCCCGCGTCGAGATGCGCCGTCACCACCGATGACGGCGAATAGCAAACCGCTTCGCTCTGATCCGGCCAGCGGATCCGGAAATGGGTAACAGGCATGGCTTACGCTCCCGGCGTGACGGGTTCCGGCTCTTCGAAACCCGCTGCCTGTTCAGGCAGGATGAAGGCGGCCCTGGCAAAGTCCCACAGCAAGGCCGACTCGCCCCCGTGGGCGATCGACACGCGCGTGGTGCCGTCGAATTGGCCGATGGACGCGCACGCGATGTCGCGCGCCTCGAAACGCGCCGTGACTTCCGCAACATGGCCTTCGTCCACGGCGAGCAGAAACCCATAGCTTGGGAAAGCGCTCAGCCAACGGAGCAACGGCACATCTGGTGGCATTGGCACGGCGTCGAGGTCGATCCGTCCGCCGACGCGCGAGCACTCCATCAACATCAATGCCGTGCCCGCGATGCCCGCCATGCTGATGTCCTTGGCGGCCGCGCACAATCCGGCCTCGGCCAGCGCGGGAAGGATCTCCAGATCGGCGCGCAGCCGTTCGGCTGACGCGCCAGTGGACGCGTTCCAGTAGGGATAAGGTTCCTCAAAGGCACCCCGCAGGTCCACGGCCATCAGCAGGTGCTGGCCGGCACGCGCCGCGAAGCTCGACAGCAGCCGGCGCGCCCGGCCCAGAATGGCGACGGCCAGTTGCGCGCCATCACTCCTGGCATTGCTATGCCCGCCGACGACCGGCACGCCATAGGCGGCCGATGCGGCAGCCATGCCCCGGATGACTTCGGCCGCGCCGTCGATGCCATCGCTCCAGATCGCATCGACCACCGCCAGCGGCCGGCCGCCCATTGCATAGATGTCACTGACGTTCACCATCACTGCGCTATAGCCAGCGAACCAGGGCATGGTGCGCAGGAATTCGCCGACCATGCCTTCGATCGCGAACAGCAGGTGTCCGTCACCGTCCGGAATCGCGGCACAGTCATCCCCCAGTGCGATGCCTCGGTCTTCCGCGCCATGCCCGGCTGGCAGCGCATGCCTGAACACCGACAGCATGCCCGCGATATCGGTCTTGTGGCCGAAGCCGCGGCCAGCCCGCAAAACCTTCGCCAGTTCCGCCGCGCTCATGTTGCCCTCCTCTCCTCGATGACCAGTCCGGACAGAGGCGTGTGGCAAGGCGGATAGTGATTCAGGTCTGCCTCCATCAGGTGATGGGACCGGCCCAGCAGCACTTCCTCCTGCAGCGTGGTCCAGTGCAGACGGCGGAACAGCGGCACATTCTGGCTCTGTACATGGGCCAGGAAGCGCCGGCAGCCAAGCGCGTTGGCGCTGCTCACGGCCAGGCGGATCAGGGTCGCGCCGATGCGCCCCTGCCGGCGGTACGGCGCCGCCACCGCCAGGCGCGAGCCATACCAGACGCCGGGCTCGCTTTCGTGGATACGCACGGTGCCGACGACCTCGCCTGGCTCGCCCGGCAGGTCCGGATCGGCCCTGAGCGCCACCAGCAACTGCGCCACGTCGTCGATGGCATCACGGTCGTCACCGGCAAAGAGCTGCTGCTCTTCACAGAACACGGCGCGGCGCAGTGCATAGGCCGCATCCTTTTCACGGCGCGTATCCGCCCAGCGGATCCGGTACACCGGGATCGCCGGGACCTCGATGCAAAGATCGCGGCTCATGACGGCACCCCTTCGTACGCGGACAGCGACGAGCACGCCCCGCACTTGCCGCAGCCGGCCTTGATGTCGGCCGAGCGCATGCCGGCCGCCGCTACCATTGCGCCCAGCGGCGCCAGGATTTCGCGCATGAACGCCGGCGTCGGCGCGGGGTGGTCTTCCAGCGGGGTTCCGGAGATCGGCACGAACGGCACCACGAAGGGATACACGCCCATGTCCACCAGCCGGCGCGAGATGGCGAGAATGGACTCGGCCGTGTCACCAAGTCCGGCGAGGATATAGGTACTCACCTGTCCGCGCCCGAACACGCCTACGGCCGCCGCGAACGCGTCCATATAGCGCGATAGCGGCACGGATGCCTTGCCGGGCATGATCCGTTCGCGCACGGCAGGCGTGACCACCTCGAGGTGCATGCCGAGGCTGTCGATCCCCGCGGCGCGCATGCGCGCAAACCAGCGGTCGTCATCCGGCGGTTCGCACTGCCCCTGGATCGGCAGGTCGACCGCCGCCCGGATCGCAAACGCACTGTCGCAGAGGATGCCGGCGCCGCGATCGGGTGTCGGCGGCGTGCCGGTCGTGAGCACCATGTGCTTGACATGATCGAGCAGCACTGCCGCGCGCGCGACCTCGGCAAGCTGCTCCGGGGTCTTCCTGGCGATGGTGCGGCCGGCCGCCAGCGACTGCCCGATCGCGCAGAACTTGCAGGTCTTACGCCGGCTCTCGTAGCGGATGCAGGTCTGCAGCACGGTCGTGGCCAGCACATCGGCGCCATGCAGCGTCGCGATCTGCGCGTACGGAATGCCGTCCAGCGTCTGCAGGCCGTAGAAGCGGGGCGCTTTCGGGAAGCTGATGTCGGCGATCGGAATGGCGCCCCGCTTCAGTGCGCTTCGCCCGCTGCCATCCGGCGCCGAGGCGACGAAGGGCGAGTTCCACGCGGTGCTGGTATGCACGGGCACCATGATGGTCACGCCATCGATGGTCACCGCCTTGTGGTCGGATGGCCCCGCGCCGCCGCGTCGGCTGGCGGCGCCCGCGCTCGGATCTTCCAGCCGCAGTCCTACGGACTGCAGCTCAGTCATCAACTGCCGGCTCGAGGCCGACATCGTCTCGCTGGCTTGCATGATCGGGGCTCCGATAAGTGGGAAGAGGAAATTCGCCCATGGCCGACACCGTGGCCGCCGGCCGGTCGTTGATGGCGAGGCTGAGCAGTTCGGGGCGCGCATAGTGGCCCACCGAGTCCATCATGCGCTTGCGCTTGGTGATGAGACCCATGTCGAGGTCAGCGATCACCATCCCTTCGCCTTCGCGCAGCGGCGGCGCGAGGTGCTGCCCCTCCGGCGAGATGATCGCCGTGTTGCAGCCACCGCGCAGCGCCTTCTGCAGCGCGGGATCGGTCGTCACGGAGGCGACCTGCTCGTCTGTCAGCCACCCTGTCGCATTGACCACGAAGCAGCCGGCTTCCAGCGCGTGATGGCGGATCGTTGCCTCGATCTGGTCGGCAAAGATGGGTCCGACCAGCGAGCCGGGAAACTGGCTGCAATGGATCTCTTCATGCTGGGTCATCAGCGCGTAGCGCGCGAGCGGGTTGTAGTGCTCCCAGCACGCAAGCGCGCCGACCCGGCCGATGGCGGTCTGCGCCACCTTGAGGCCTGCCGCATCGCCCTGCCCCCAGATCATGCGTTCATGGAAGGTCGGCGTCAGCTTGCGCCGCTTGACGGCAAGCCGCCCCTCCGTGTCGAAGATCAGCTGCGTGTTGTACAGGCTGCCGTGGTCGCGCTCGTTGACGCCGAGCACGACCACCATGCCATGCTGCCGCGCCTGTTCGGCGACGGCCAGCGTCACGGGGCCGGGTATCGTCACGGCCTGCTCGTACAGGCGCAGATGATCGCTTCCGGATTGCACCGGCGGGCGCACGAACGAGAAGTACGGGTAGTACGGCACGAACGTCTCCGGGAAGACGATCAGCTGCACGCCCTCGCGCGCGGCCTTGTCGATGGCTTCGAGCACCTTGGCCAGGGTTCCCTCCCCGCTTTCCAGGTCCGGCGAGATCTGGACCGCCGCGGCGCGGACAATGCGTTTCTGTGACATGGCGATACCCCTGCGCTGGATCAGACGGTCCAGGTGTCGATGATCAGTGCGTTCTCCTTGCGGTGGAGCAGCTTCAGGTCCAGCACGTCAAGCGGATTGATCGGGCGGATGCCCTCGATGAGCGACGCTTCGCCATGGCCATAGAGGGCCTGCAGCGCGAAACGGCAGGCATAGACCTTGCCGCCCTCGTCCATGAACTTGCGCAGTTGCTTGTTGAAATTCAGGTGGCCGGCAAAGGCTTCATCGCCCAGGCGCGGAAAGCCGCGCTGCAGGCCAAGGGTCACGCCCGGGCCGTACAGCAGGATGCTGGTGTCAAACCCCTTGCGCTGCAGCCGCGTGGCCTGCAGCAAGTTGACGAAACCGATCGATCCCTCGAAGGCCACGGTATGGAAGGTCACCAGCGCCTTCTCTCCGGGTTCTGCCTTGACGTCCTCGAATACCTTCTCTTCGAAATCGACCAGGAAATCGCCATCCTGATGGGCAGGTTTGTTGACTGCGGGCATGCTGTGCTCCAGTGGTGGTTTGCGGTTCGGATAAGCCGGTGCGGCGCCATTTGCCACACCGGGCCGGCGCTGCCGCCGACGTCCGGGTTTTGCAACCGATATGCCATCAAGCGGATTCACCCCTCCGATCAATGGCCGATCATCCAGCCGCCACGCGATCGATCGCATCATTGATCGCATGACCCACATGCCTTTATCGCAACGCGAAGAGCGCCTGACAGTTGCACCAGAATCGCGTCGCGCGCCGCTGCACAGCGCATTCAGATGGTGCGGCCAGCTGGCCTGTGCACCATCATGCAGCCATTCAGATGCAATCAAACTGGCACGCACCATGCATTCATTTGCGCGGCGCCGCGATGGCGCAGCCCCGTTTGGAGAGAATCTTGTCCGGCCTGACCAGTCATTGGGCAAAGCGCATTGCAGACAGCCCCAAGCCCGCCTACCTGACCATTCCCGACCTGATCGAGGAGGCGCTTGCCGACGGGCGCCTGCAGGCTCGCGACCGGCTACCCGGCTTGCGCGACCTGGCCGAGGCGCTGGACCTGAACTACACCACCGTCGCGCGTGCCTATGGCGAGGCGCGCAAGCGCGGGCTGATCGATGCCAAGGCCGGCAGCGGCACCTATGTGCGCGGCCGTGCGCCGGCTGTGCCGCTGCGCGCCGGCACCAGCGCCGAAATGACGATGAACATGCCGCCGGAGCCACCCACGCTGGCAACGCGGCTGCGTGAATCGTCGGCGGCACTGCTCGCCGGGACGGATCCGTACACGCTGCTGCGCTACCAGGATTTCGGCGGCACGCCGGCCGACCGTGCGGCCGTGACGGGCTGGCTGCGGCGGCTCGTACCGACGGCAGCCAGTGAAACGCTGCTCATCTGCCCGGGCATCCACAGCGCGCTGGTTGCCCTGCTGTCACAACTGGCGCGCGGCGGACAGACGCTATGCGTTGAGGCACTGGCCTATCCTGGGATCAAGGCCATTGCTGCGCAACTCGGGGTCCAGCTGCAGGCACTGCCAGGCGACGAGGATGGAATGATCGGCAGCGCCTTCGAGAACTTCTGCAAGGCGCACAAGCCCGCAGCGCTCTATTGCAACCCCACCATCCAGAACCCGAGCACGCGCACGATGCCCCAGGGACGCCGCGAGATCCTCGCCGATATCGCGCTACGCTATAACGTGCCGATCATCGAGGACGATGCCTATGGCATGCTGCCCCGGCGCACCCCGGACACCTTTGCAGCGCTTGCCCCGGAACTGACCTACTACATGACCGGCCTGTCGAAATGCTTCGGCGCCGGCTTGCGCACAGCGTTCGTCCATGCGCCCTCAGCCAGGCAAAGCCAGCGCCTGGCAGGCACGTTGCGCGCCACCACCGTGATGGCCAGCCCGTTTACCAATTTGCTGGCCACGACCTGGATCAAGGACGGCACAGCCGATGAGATGCTTGCCGCAGTCCGGCAGGAAAATGCCGCACGCCAGGCCATTGCCACGCGCGTGCTGGCCGGCCGCACGTACGCCGCCGATCCGGACGGTTTCCACTTCTGGCTGCATCTGGGCGCCGGCAATGCCTGGCGCCCGTCTGAACTGGCTTTGCACCTGCGTTCACGCGGTATTGGCGCCGTGTCGAGCGCGGCCTTCTCGACGGATGGCAACCCGCCCGATGCGATCCGGCTTTGCCTTGGCGGACCCGGCGACCGGGACGAAATCGAGGAGTCGCTGCAGATCGTCGCGGATACGCTTGATGATCCGCACCATCTGCATTCGGCCATGCTGTAGTCCAGGCTATGGCGCGCAACCGCGCCGACACGCGCCGCCCTTCAGGATGGGCAATGTAGATGGCTTCCTGCTCCGCCTGCAAGCCGATCTCGATCACTGCCAGCGCGCCGCGCCGGATGGCCTCGCCAACGATAAAGGTAGGCAGCAGCGCGATACCTACGCCGGCTTCGGCGGCGTCACGCATCATGTCGCCGTTGTTGACGCGCAGCGCGATGTGGGCATGGACGATCTCGATGCCGCTGGAGCCTTGCAGGCGCCAGTCGGCGGCGCCGCGATTGGCATAGTAGATGCCGCGGTGCTGCTTCAGCTCCTCCAGGGTGGCCGGGATGCCCATTTGCGCGAGATAGCCGGGTGACGCCACCAGCAGGCGACGGCTGGGCGCTAATTGCCATGCCACCAGCCGTGAACTCTCCAGCGGTCCGTGGCGAACGACGGCGTCGTAACTGTCGGTGGCGGCGTCGACACGGCGGTCATCGAGATCGAGCATCAGTTCCAATTCCGGGTGCTGCGCCACGAAGGGATAGAGTGCCGGCCCCAGGTGCATACGGCCGAATGTGACTGGCGCGGAAATGCGCAGCGTCCCGGCCAGACTGCCGCGCCGCTCTGCCACGTCGGTGACTGCTGCCTCAACCTCGTTCAGGATGCGCGTGGCGCGCTCCGCGAAGATCTCGCAGATGCTCAAACATGGCGGCGGCTCGGTGATCTTTACGTCGACGTTCGCCGGCTATACCGTTGCCTTCCCCGGGGTGGCGGCTTATGCGGCGCTGAAATCCGGCACGCTCGTGAGGCTGCTTGAGGCCTTCGAACCGCAACCCGTGCCGGTCCACCTGATGTACGCGGGCCAGGGCCAGATTCCGCTCAAGCTCCGGGCCTTCATCGATTTTGCAGTCCCGAGGTTGCGGGAGAGGCTCGGCCTTGCGAGTGCTGCTTCCCAGATGAGCGCGCGGAGCACAGTGAGCAAGACAGTCAGTTGGCTTGCGAGAGCGTGGTATATTCGCGTACGAACTAATCTCGAAGTCCTGGTGGATCACGGTATGGAACATCGCCTTGTCTATCTGTTGAATGTTGGCCAGCGGCGCCTGCAGCGATGGTCGCAAGCGCGCGTGGCCGGCGGCGGCGTGACCGCAGCCCAGTCAGGGCTACTGTTCTTCCTGGGAGGCAACGACGGCGCGCTGATGAGCGAGGCCGCTGCGGCCCTGGATCTTGGGGCACCGGGAATGAGTGGTCTTGCCGACCGGACCGAAAGGGCAGGGCTGATCGAGCGCCGGCCGGATGAGTCTGATCGCCGCGTGTCGCGGCTTTGGTTGACCGAAGCCGGACGCGCCGCGCGCCAGCATTCGAAAGTCAGCATGAAGGCATTGAACGCCAAACTGACCAAAGGCTTCACCGAGGCCGAGATAGACATCGTCGCACGGTGGCTGACGAGCCTGCAGACAAAGTTCCCGGCCACTGACAACGGCGAAGCATAGCCCTGGACCGCAGGGCCGTTCTCCCGCTTACTTCCGGTCGAGTCGGGTGAAGTCCGGCTTGCGCTTCTCGGCAAAGGCCGAGAAGGCTTCCCTTGCTTCAGCGCTGCCGAGCCGCTCCTCGAACTGAGCGCTTTCGCTCGCCATCTGCGCGACCAGCCTTTGCGCGTCGCGCATCAGCTTCTTCATTGCGTTCAGCGAGCCAGCCGGCTTTTCGGCAATCCGGCTGGCCATCCGCTGCGCTTCTGCCCGCAGCTGATCATTGGCGCACACTTTGTTGGCAATGCCCCATGCAACGGCGTTCTTCGCATCGAGCGGCTCGCCCAGCGCGAACATCTCGAAGGCCCGGGCATGTCCGATGCGCAAGGGCAGCAGATAACTCGACGCCGCCTCGGGAACGAGGGCGAGGTTGACGAAAGGCGTGATGAGTTGCGCATCCTCCGCGAGCACGATGTAGTCACAATGGAGCAACATGGTGGTGCCGACGCCGACCGCCTTGCCGTTGACCGCGGCAACTACGGGTTTCGTCGCATTCGCCAGCGCGTGCAGAAAGCGATGCACGTGTCGTTTCGCTGGCCCCTTCCCGGCCGCGATTGCAGCAAATTCCCCAACATCATTGCCGGCCGTGAAACTGTCTCCATCGCCCTGCAACAGCACAACGCGGATGCTGGGGTCCAGTTGCGCCGCCTCGATCGTGTCGGCCAGCACGCCGTACATCTCGTTGGTCAGGGCATTCTTCTTGTCAGGCCGGGCAAGCGTAATGGTCAGAATGCCGTCGCTCAGGTCGGTATGAATTTCCGCGGTCATGGTCGATTTCCAGGTGGGATGAGGATGGACGCCGCAGGCATCCGTGTGCTTCGCATGCGAAGTATATATTTATTTCGCGTGCGAAGCAATCAACCAAGAATGTGCTGCGCTGGACGACCATCAAGATCTCATCGTCCCCGGCAAAGTCTTGAGCCAGCCCGCCCTGGAAAGCACCGCTCGCCTTGATGACTAGCGTGTCGCAGGCAGCTTCCGGGGAAGCTGTATGCATGACAATATTTATATTGTATTGATCCGGTGGACTACGATAGCCCTGTCTCTCCACCGATGCACTCAAGCGCAGCAGGTCGCTGCCCGAGGGCAGCCGAGAGCGTTCGGAAACATGACTGGGTCTGCAATGCATACATATTCCACACAAGCCGCAGGAATCACGGGCGATACGCCCCGGCACGGCCACTCTGCCCGCCGCTCGACCGAAGGGGTGGCCAAATGGAACTGAACACCACTACCATCCTCGTCACTTTTGCCGGCGTCTTCCTGATCTGCTTCATGAAAGGGGCCTTCGGGGGCGGCTTTGCCATCGTTGGCATTCCCCTGCTGTCACTCGTAATGGATCCCGTGACTGCCGGCGGCCTGCTCGCGCCACTGTTCGTCGCGATGGATCTGTTCAGCCTGCGCTACTGGAAGCCGTCCACATGGTCCAGGCCCGACCTGCTCTTGCTGGTGCCCGGCCTGGTGGTCGGCATCGGGGTCGGGTACATGCTGTTCAGGGTGCTGGACCACCGGGCTATCGCCATCATGATGGCGGCAGTCACGTTGCTGTTCGTGGGCCTGTGGTTCTTGCGCGGCGGAGAAGTCGTGGTGCGGCCGCGCTCATCGCCCAAGGCCGTGGCCGCCGGCGTGACATCGGGCATCACCACCATGGTCGCGCACTCGGGCGGGCCACCGCTGGCGATATACCTGCTGCCGCTTGGCCTGAGCAAGCAGGTCTATGCCGGGACCACCAGCATGTTCTTCACGGTCGGCAACATCATGAAGGCGGCACCATGGCTGATGCTCGCCAGCCCAGCCGGCGCGGTATGGACGTTGATGGCGATCTCCCTTCTCGCCATTCCTTCAGGCGTCTGGCTGGGGTGGCGCCTGCACGACAAGCTGGACCAGCGGCAGATGTACCGTGCCTGCTATGGCTTGCTCGTGCTGACGGCGCTGAAGCTGCTGTGGGACGGTGCGTCGGGTTACCTTCATTGACAATGCGTAGCGTCGGGATAACTGTGTTCAGTCTCCCTGGTCCGCCACGACCTTGTCGACGATCTCCAGAGATTGCCTCAGCGCTTCGAGCGGCACCGAGGCAAGTGCCAGGCGGATGGCATGAGGCACAGGCTTCGATGCCGCGAAAGGATGCGCGGTCGACACGGAGATGCGCTCCCGCAGCAATGCCTTGGCGACGGCATCCGCGCGAACGTTTTTGGGCATTGGCAGCCAGACGAAGTAAGAGTAGGCGTGACGAACGGGCTTCAGATGTCCGAGCACATCGCCAACTACGCGCTGTCGCAGATTGGCGTCCCTCCGTTTCTCGGCCTCAAGTCTTGCCACGGTGCCATCCTCGAGCCAGCCGCAGGCAATCCCTGTCATGACAGCGGGCGTTGTCCACGTCGTGGCCCGGATGGTGCGTTCCAGCTTCGGAATCCATTCTCGCGGCGCGCATACCATTCCGACGCGAAGTCCGGTAGCAACACTTTTTGACAGGCCAGACACATAAACCGTCGCTTCCGGCGCCAATGCAGCCAGAGGCGGCGGAGCGCCCTCTGCCAGAAATGCATAGGCGCCGTCTTCGATCAGGGTCAGCCCGTGCTGGCGTGCGATCGCGACCAGTTCAGCGCGGCGTCGCATACTCATCACCCATCCGAGCGGGTTATGAAGCGTCGGCATCGTATAAACGGCCCGTACCCGCCGGCGGCGGCATATGCCTGCGAGCGCATCGAGGTCCGGCCCGCGTGCCGTGGCGGGAATCGGCACGAGTTCGAGCCGGCATGCGTCAGCCGCGAGCTTGAATCCCGGATAAGTCAGTGCATCGACGGCTACCACGTCGCCGGGATCCAGCAGCGCCATGGCCGCGGCGGTCAGCCCGTGCTGCGCGCCGCTCACCAATACCGTGGTCGCTGCTGTCGCTGGCACGCCCCGGCTGCCAAGGTGGCGGGCCATGATCGCCCGTTCGTGTTCCCGTCCGCCATGAGGATGGTATCGAAGCAGCGCCTCCAGATCGCCTGCCCCGGCCAGCCTGCGCAAGGCGGCGCGCAGCAGATCGGTCTGGCCGGGCATCGACGGATTGTTGAAGCTGAGATCCACCGTGTCTGCGCTCCAGGCAGGCAGGTCGACGCCTTGTCCGGCGGGAAGCACCTCCTTGACGAAGGTGCCGCGGCCCGCTTCCCCGCTCACCAGTCCCATCGCGTGAAGCTCCGCGTAGACCCGCGTGGCCGTCACCAGAGCCAGACCCTCTCCAGCCGCCAGGTCGCGATGCGTCGGCAGCCTGGTCCCGGGACTTAGCCTGCCTTCGCGTATATCGTCGGCGAACCGGTCCACTACTTCCTTGTAACGGAGTCGGGGCATTGTTCTTCATCACCATTGTCGCGGCCCCAATTATCGGCACTACGCCGATGCGGCGCAACGCAACGGGTCAGGCAACCCTGGGGGACACGCCGGACAGAGTGACGGCGCGCAACCATGACGGATATCGAAATGCACCATTGCCAGAACTGCACGCTCACATATTGCCTAGGCAATGTACTATCCAGACCAATGCCAATCATGACCGCCCCCCACCATGAAGAAGGACATCACCTCCTACGAGCAGCGCGCGCACGTCGGACGCTTGCTCCACCGAAGCGAGAGCCGGCTCGTAGTGGCATTGGACAAGGAACTGGAGCCGTTCGGGGTCACCGCCGCCCAATATGTGATTCTGGCCGCGCTGTGGTACGACCGCGCGGATACCGCGGCGCAGCTCTGCAAGGAATTGTCCTATACGCCGGGAGCCATGACCCGCATGATCGACCGGCTCGAGCAAAAGCGACTGGTGTGCCGCGTGCCGCACCCAGACAGCCGCCGAGCCAACAAGCTGGAGCTGACCGAGCCAGGAAGAGCGACATTTCCCGAGCTGCTGGCGGCGTCGACGACCGTCATCGACCGCTATTTCGGCGGCTACAGCGCAAGCGAGCTGGCCCTGCTCGAGTCGATGCTCGAACGCATGCTGGCCCAGGAATAATTTTTTTGATCAATATATTGCCTAGGCAATAGTTAGCCATCGCACATGGCATCCAACGATGTGAACGCCGATGAAAACCCACCTGATCCCCAAGGAATCACGCAACGCTCCACACGCCCGGCAATGCAGCGCGACGCTCACCCTCGTCGGGGTGTCTTTGGTATGCGCGATGCTGGGCGGTTGCGCCACCGCGCCGTCGATCGGCGTGCTGGGCGCGTACTTCCCTGACTGGCTGTTCTGCATCGTGGGCGCCATCGCCGGCACGGCAGTGCTCCACGCGATCTTGCGTGCGACGGGGCGCGTGCTGCCTTCCGGCACCCCCTTCCTGCCCCTGGCCTACGGCGCGCTGACGGTGGTCCTTGCGCTGACCGGGTGGCTGATTTTCTTCCAGAACTGATTCAAGCGTACGGAGCAAGGCCATGCCTGAAGACACTGCAAACCGAGTCCGCCATGGCCGTGCCCTGGCGATATTGCTGACCCTGGCGGCTATCGCGCTGACGATCGTGGTCGTCTGGCGGCTTGATACCGCGCCGCGCACCGACGATGCCTACGCCTATGCGGACACCATCAACGTGGCGCCGGAGGTCAGCGGCCGTATCGTCGAACTGGCCGTCAAGGACAACCAGGCCGTGAAACGCGGCGACGTGCTGTTCCGGCTCGACCCGCGCCCGTTCGAGGCGCAACTGGAGAAGGCGCGGGCCACGCTGACCGCGCTCGACCGCGAGATCGAGCTGACCCAGCGCTCCGTCAACGCGCAGAAGCTCGGTGCGGCCTCGGCCAGCGCCAGCGTCGAGCGCGCACGTGCGGCCGCCGAGCAGGCCAAGGACACGCTGGCACGCATGGAGCCGCTGCTGGGCAGCGAATACGTGGCCGCTGAACAGGTCGACCAGGCACGCACTGCCCGCCGCTCCGCGCAGGCGCAATTGAATGCCGCCGTGCTGGATGCGCAGCGCGCCACCGCCGGCATCAGCGGTGTCGACGCGCTGGTCGCCAAGCGCGACGTGGTGCGGGCGGAAATCGCGCTGGCCGAACTCAATCTGGAATACGCGACCGTGCGCGCACCGTTCGACGGCATTGTGGTCAACCTCAAGACCTCGGCCGGTCAATTCGCCGGTGCGGGCCATCCCGTATTCACGCTGGCCAACACCACGCGCTGGTATGTGGTGGCGAATTTCCGCGAATCCGACCTGGCAAATATCAGGCCCGGCGAGAAGACGCAGGTCTACGTCCTGGGCCAGGCGGACAAGCGCTTTCGCGGCGTGGTGGAATCGGTTGGCTACGGAGTGTTCCCCGACGATGGTGGCGCCGACGCCGGCGGCCTGCCGCACGTGCCCCGATCGATCAACTGGGTGCGCGTGGCCCAGCGCTTCCCGGTCCGCATCCTGGTGGAAAAGCCCGACCCGGTCGTCTTCCGCATCGGCGCCTCGGCCGTGGCGATCCTGACGCCGGACGCGTGATCTCTGCTATCCCATCACGAGCAATGCCATGAATATGCAAGCAGCCGATCACCAGCGCGAGGTCCTTGCCTCCGTACTGGCAGTAATGCCCGCATGGCTTCGCGCCGAGTTGGCGCCGTTTCCCGGGCGCGTGGAGGCGTTATGGCGCTTCCTGCTGAGCACCACGCTCGTCGTCGTGATATCGATGGCCTTGCAGGTGCCTTTCCTGCCGCTCTCGCTGGTCATGGTGTTCTTCACCGCGCAGGAAAATACCGTGCTGACCCGGCTGTCCGGCATCGTCATGCTGATCGGCACGACCATCGCGGTGGTCGCCGGCCTGCTGCTGTTGAAATTCACCATCAACTATCCGCTGCTGCGAATTCTCGCCGCCTGCGCGCTCGCGTTCGGCGGCATGTATTTCATGCGCATCAGCAAGCTGGGCGCAATGGGTTACCTGCTCGCGCTCTTCGTCTTTTATTTCCAGAGCTTCGTCGACCAGTCCATGAGTCCCGAGGCGCTGGTCCGCGCGCTGCTGTGGGTATGGATCGCGATCACGTATCCGATCCTGCTGACAATCACGGTCAACTTCCTGTTCCTGCCGAGCCGCCCTGCCCGCCTGCTGACCGAGGAGATGCGCCGCCAGATCGATCACGTACTCGCGCAACTTGAGGCCCACCGCACCCATACGGCCGCTCGGCCGCTCGGCACGGAATCCGTTGCGCGAGCCGTGCTGCTGCTGCATCGTCACCTGGCCTTTGCGGTCCAGGGCGACCAGGCATGGCAGCGCGACCGTGCGTATCACCTTGCGCGCGTCGCGGCCATCGACCGCCTGCATACCGCAGCCTCGCACCTGTCGAGGCTGCCGTTGACCGCACTCTCGCCGGAGCAAGCCGAACAGATCGTCGCGTTGCAGTCGCACTGCCGGGCGTTGCGCACGTCGCTTGCCGATGACACGCCATTCACTTGCGACCCGCACCTTGCCGGCACCCGGCGGGTTGCTGGCCCGCTCGACACCGTGCTGCGCGAAATGGGACATGCACTGCAGGCAATCGGCGAAGCCGAATTGCTGCCGGCGGCCGCGCCACAGAGCAAAGAGGGATGGATTGCCCGCGATGCCTTCACCAACGGGGCATATGGCCGCTTCGCGCTGAAGACCGTGCTGGGGGCCGTGCTTTGCTATGTGTTCTATACCGCGGTCCAATGGCCCGGCATCCATACCTCGATGCTGACCTGCTTCATCCTTGCGCTGCCAAGCCTCGGCGCGACCTCGCACAAAGGACTGACGCGCGTTGTTGGCTGCGCGCTGGGCAGCGTCGTGGCCCTGGCGGCGGCCGTCTTCATCATGCCGCACCTCGATACCATCACGGGGCTGCTGGCAGTGACGCTGCCGGTGATCGCCATTGGCGCCTGGATCGCCGCCGGCTCGCCGCGCACCAACTACATCGGTGTCCAGTTCGTCTTTGCCTTTGCACTGTCGCAGCTTGGCCGTTTCGGGCCGACCACGGACCTGACCGAGATCCGCGACCGCATGATCGGCATCCTGATCGGTGTCGGGGTGTCGATCGCCATCTCGACCGTGCTCTGGCCTGAGCGCGAAGGCGATGCGCTCATGCGCCTGCTGGCGCGGCTGCTGCGCAGCGTCGCCGACGTGGCACGCGCCGGGCAAGCCGCAGACCGCCGGACCCGGCGCGATGCCATCGACAAGGCCCGCCTGCGCGGCTGGTCGCTGCTGACGCAGAACAAGGAAATGCAGGCACGCGTGGCGCTGGAACCGGGCTGGCAGTACGCGCACGACGCTGTTACGCCCGAAGTCACTACGGCCCTGGCGCAAACGCAGGAGATCCTTTTCGCGGTCAACTGGCTCCATGCCCAGGTGGAAAGCGCGGGGCCGGTCCTGCCGCATGCGACTGCCGATGCGTTCCGGGCCTGGCTCGAGCACGTTGCAGTGCGGCTGGAATGTATCGCTGGCCAATTCGAACATCCCGACGAACCGGCGTGGCATGCAACCGACGTGATCCCTGCCCTGCCTGCCGACATCATCGGCGCCGGTGCGGCATCGACTGGATCACTGGATGAAATCCTGCAGGCCGCGCGCGTGCTCGACGAGCGCATCGCACAACTCGACCGCTGCCCGCCGGCGCCGGTCCATTGACTGACGAGGGGACCATGAACACCCGCACAACGCATCGCTCAAGGCAACATCATTTCGCCACACGGCTTGCCGCGACCGCGGCAGCCATCTCGCTGCTACTGGCCACCGCCGGCTGCGCGCTGATTCGCGAGGACACGGCCCCGGCGGCACAGATCCCCGCCGAACAGATCCGCATGGCGCAGGACGCCGAGCTCCCGCAGGCCGACTGGCCGTCCGCGCAATGGTGGAAGGCCTGCAACGACGACCAGCTCGATGCGCTGGTGGATCGCGCATTGCGGGATTCGCCCACGATGGCAGTGGCCACGGCGCGTGTCGACGCCAGCCGCGCGCAGGCGAAACTGGTCGATGCATCGACCGGGCTGCTGGTCGGACTGTCCGCATCGGTCAACCGCCAGAGCGTGTCGGAGAACGGCTTCCTCGGGCCTTTCGCCCACACCAACCCTGCGCTGGGCACCACGGGTCCGTGGTACACCGAAGGCACCATCGGCCTGGGTGCCACGTACTCGATCGACCTCTGGGGCAAAGACCGGTCTCGCGTCAATGCCGCGATGGGCGTAGCGCGGGCCCGCCAGGCCGAGGCTGCGCAGGCGGCTCTGGTGCTGTCGTCGCAGGTGGTCCGCGTCTACTACGAGATCCAGACCACCTATGCCCTGCACGACCTGCTGGTGAAGGCACGGGACATCCGGCAGGAACAGCTGGAGGCCAGCCAGGCCCGCACCACGCGCGGCCTGGTGGCTCGCACACAGGTGGCAGGCGCCGAGGCCCAGCGTCTCCAACTCGACCAGCAGATCGACTCCGCGCAGACGCGCATTCGCACGCTGCATGAAATGCTGCGACAGTTGACGGGCGCCGGGCCGGACGGCTTGCCCGCGATCACGCAACGGCCGCTGCCGGACGGCGCCGCTGGCGTGCCGGCCTCGCTTGGCTATGAACTGCTCGCCCGCCGGCCGGACCTGCAGGCGATGCGCTGGTACGTGCAGTCGTCGATGGATCAGATCGACGCGGCGAGGGCAGCGTTCTATCCGAGCTTCGATATTCGCGCGTTCATCGGGCTGGACTCGCTGCACATGTCCGATCTGCTGCGCAAAGCGAGCCGCCAGGTCAACCTGATCCCAGGACTGAGTCTGCCGATCTTCGACAGCGGACGGCTAAATGCCAACCTCGCTGCGACGCGCTCCCAGAGCAATCTGCTGATCGCCCAGTACAACGAGTCGGTATTGAATGCCGTGCGTGAAGTCGCACAGGCCGGCCTTGAACTGGACAGCCTGGACCACCAGCAGACATTGCAGGCAGGCAAGCTGAAGGCAGCGGTCTTTGCCTCCGACAGCGCCGCCGCCCAATATCGGCAGGGCCTGCTCGACAAGGCCACCGCGCGAGAGGCCATGCTGCCAGTACTGATGGAGCAAAGCCAGGCCGTCGAGATCCGCAGCCGGCATCTCCAGGCGGCAGTCACGCTGTCGACGGTGCTGGGAGGCGGCTACATTGCGCAGGGTGAGGGCAAAGATCGCGAGGCGAAGCCTGACTGACAACCGGCACGACCGCTTCCTTGTGCAGTGCGATCACGCGGAACGGGCGAAAGCCTGGCTGCCGTCCATAACTGGCTCTGTTTCCCCACAATATCTCCGCTCTCGCAGGCAGGCGAAACCCACCAATCGAGCGTGCCCGGTTTCAAGCACCACATCGGCTGCCAACCTCCACCCTTGCGCGGCAGTTTGGTTTTAGCAAGGCTCCAGAAACTGTTGCACTGGGTCACCGTCGATCGACGACGGCGCAAGACCTGACACCTTAACAATGCGCTGCCAGCGCTCCAGTTCAGTCTCCACCCGTCTTGCGAGCAGTTCAGGACCGCCCGGCTCGGGGGCTGCGCCGTAACTCTCGAAGCCCGCTTTGACCTCTGGATCCCGTAGGACTTCGGCCAAGGCGCCATTGAGCTGTTCCACCATCGCGGCAGCGGTTCCCGCGGGGGCAAACAGACCATACCACTGAGTCAATTCCATGCCCCTAACGCCCAACTCCGCAAGCGTCGGTACTTCTGGCAGCACTGGCAGGCGTTTTGGTCCGGCGACTGCCAGGGCTCGCAACTGACCGGCACCCACTGGCCGATATGCTGTCAGCAGGCTGGCGAACATAACCTGTGTCCGTCCGTCAATGGTCGACGCGATGGCTGGCGCAGCGCCTTCGAAGGTAGTACTGCGCATCGAAGTACCAGTGGCCAGTTGGAAAAGCTCTGCGGCAAAGTGTGGCGGTGTACCGTCCCCTGCGGACGCGTAGCGAAACCTTCCAGGCTCGCGCTTCATGTGGGCGACCAGCGTACCCAGATCAAGCGGCGTTTGCATTGGATTCGCCACCAACAATATTGGTGACGATCCTATAAGCCCGACCGGAGAAAAAGAGGAAACCGGATCGTACCCGACGGGTTGCAGGGCCGGATTCATCGAATGAGTTC
Organism: Cupriavidus sp. IK-TO18; assembly: GCF_015549295.1. Classification (NCBI taxonomy): domain Bacteria; kingdom Pseudomonadati; phylum Pseudomonadota; class Betaproteobacteria; order Burkholderiales; family Burkholderiaceae; genus Cupriavidus; species Cupriavidus sp. IK-TO18. The sequence goes on along the minus strand of NZ_JADGMP010000027.1, from coordinate 26,395 downwards.
CAATATAGCCGAGCAAGAGCGTCTGACCATCGGGTTCTGCCCGCGCCACGAACTCGCAGGCAATGCCGCCGTTGGCACCGGGACGGTTATCGATGATGACATCATGTCCCAGCAGTCGTCCAAGCCTGGGGCCAATAAGGTGCGCCACAAGATCGTTGCCACCCCCGGCACGGGTAGGTACGATGATCCGCAGTGAATGCCGAGACGAAGCCTGCTTTACTCGGCTGCCTTCCGGCCGCGAGAAGACATAATCGGGCAGATGGAGCTGGCCTTCTATGATCTTGCGTGCCGTTCGAACGAGGGCCGCTCTTGTTACAGTAGCCGCAGCGCCCTCCCCCTCCAATTCCACCTCCACTTCGATCCGTCCCGCTGGGTGCAAGACGACAAGTGCGTGCCGGCCGGGCAATCGGGTCAATTGGCTAGCAACCGTCCCCGGTAGCGCGAATGCGCTGGCAACGCCGATGGCGCCGGTGACGGCATGCGACGCATGACATTTGCGAGGCGTAAAGTAGCGCGACGTAATACTGTCCGGTGAATCGCCAGGACTGACCAGGACTGGCTTTGGAATAACGCTGTCCGAGACATCGCCCAGGCCCATCAATTCCCCAGCCTGCAAGCGCAGCGCTTCCAGACGCGCAAGCAGTGTCGGGTCATTGTCGAGCGTGGCCGGCGCCTCGCGTCCACTGACACCGAGGTCGCGTGCCCGGACGAGCATCAATGGCATCGCCGCATCGATACAAGTCACTTCGACGCCGTCAATCAGATCAACGCGGTTGCCCGTCGGAAAGACCTTTCCGGTCACTGCGCCCCACGCATCGACGAAATCGAGCAGGATGGGTGAACCAGTCCCCGCAACGCCATCGATTCGAGTGTCGCCGTCATAGGTGACCCGACCGTCAGGCGTGCGGACCGTCACATCGATTCGTGACCCCGTATTGACGTTGTGAACGCGCACGCGGGTTGAGCCGAGTTGGGCGGCAACCAGTCCTTGCTCGATCGCAAAGGGGGCGACTCCGGAAAGCATATTGCCGCAGTTCGGCCGGGTGTCCACCGAGGAGTTGCCCACTCCTACCTGTACGAACAGGTAGTCAAGGTCACAGCCGGGTTGCGTGGATCGCGAAACAATCGCCACCTTGCTGTTCAGCGTGCTACCGCCGCCCACCCCGTCCAGTTGAAGCGGGTCGGAGGCACCGATGGCACCGATCAACGCCTGGTCACGAGCCTCTACGCTTTCCGGCAGCCACTCTCGCAGAAAGAACGGTCCGCGCGAGGTGCCGGCTCGCATCAGCACGCAAGGAATCGTCTTGCTCATCTCAGTCCGCCTTCAGTTTTGCCGCCTGCACTACTTTCTTCCACTTGACCTGTTCCTCCTGAATAAATGTTCGCATCTGGGCCGTGGACATGGCCGTAACCTCTGCGCCCTGTCCCTCCAAACGCTGGACAACAGTCTTGTCCTTTAACGCCTGGTTTAATGCCTTGTTCAGTGCCTCTACGACGGGTGCTGGCGTGTTCGCGGGTGCGAAGATGGCGTACCACTGGGAGACATCGACGTCATTGATCCCTTGTTCCTTCAGCGTGGGCAACTCTGGCATCAGCGAAGAGCGCTTGCTGCCTGCAATCCCGACCGCCTTCAGCTTGCCGTTCTTCAACTGGGGCAATGCGGTGAAAAGACTCGGAAACATCACTTGTGTCTGCCCGGCAACTGTGTCATTAATCGCCGGAGCTGATCCCTTATACGGCACATGAAGCATCTCGGTGCCGGTCGAGAGTTTGAACATTTCCGCGGCAAAATGCGGAGCCGTTCCATTGCCCGCCGAGGCGTAACTGATCTTTCCTGGCGTTGCTTTGAGTAGCGTCACGACTCCCTTGGCATCGTTGGCCTTCAGGTTCGGATTGACGACCATCACTGTTGCCGAAGAACCAACCATGCCGACCGGTACAAAATCCTTAACGGGATCGTACCGAAGCTTCTGCAGAGCAGGATTCATGGCATGTGTCGCCACGTAGCCGAGTAGCAACGTGTAGCCGTCCGGTGGGGCACGCATGACAAACTCACTGGCAATCGCGCCGTTCGCCCCCGCTTTGTTGTCGACCACGATTGTCTGCTTGAGGATCGTCGACATTGCTTGGCCAACTACCCGCGCCATGGCGTCATTAGCGCCTCCCGCTGCAGTGGGCACTACCAGCGAAATTCTCTTTTCAGGGAACGCCCCGAAGGAGCTGGCGCTCCCAAGTGCTGCCGCGATCGCAATGCTGCACAGCAAAAGTCGCTTGGATGATTGCATCTGTCTGCTCCATATGATGTGGTTTTAATGGTCGGCCTAGTGGAGCCGCCTCGGTATGTTCGTAGTTCCCCGTCATTTAGAGAATTGAATTTTTAGGATCAATTGATGCACAATAGGTATCAGTGATGACGCTCGGGAAGGTGCAATGACCATTAACTTCAACCTCAATGATTTGCAGGCATTTCGTGCCGTTGCCGAGCTGAATAGCTTCCGCAAGGCGGCTAACTCGCTGAACGTCTCGCAGCCGGCCTTTAGCCGCCGCATAGACAAGCTTGAAGAGGCATTGGGAGTGCGCTTGCTCGACCGCACCACCCGCCGGGTGAGCCTGACGACCGTCGGCCGGGATTTCGACCGTAAGGTAAAGGAGATACTTGACGAACTGGATCAGGCACTGCTCGGCATACGCGGAGTGACGACGACGCGGATGGGGGAAGTGACTATTGCTTGCGTACCGTCGACGGTCTATTACTTCTTGCCGCAAGTCATCTCGCGCTACCATGCACAGTATCCGAAGATTCGGGTAAAGATTCTGGATGCCAGCGCGAACGAGGTGCTGTCAGCGGTGTCGCGCAGTGAAGCAGATTTCGGCATCGATTTCGTGGGAGGCCAAGAGCCGGACATTGAATTCAGGCCCTTGCTGGAAGAACGCTTCGTTGCGGCCTGTCGTCGCGATCATCCACTGGCGCAGCGACGGCAAGTGACCTGGGCAGACCTCGCCGGCTACGACTACATTTCGGTCAGCAAAGCTTCCGGCAACCGGCTGCTCCTCGATCAGGCGCTATCCAACGTGTCAAGATTGCCGCAGAGTATCTATGAGACACAGCACGTCACCACGACCTTGGGCCTGGTCGAAGCCGGCCTTGGCATCGCAGCGGTGCCATCGATCGCCATGCCAGGTCCAGACCATCCGCTTCTAGTTAGTGTTCCACTAACCGACCCGGTCGTGACGCGCAAAATTGGGTTAATACGCCGCAAGAGCCGATCCTTAACACCTGCCGCGCAGCAGCTCTACGACTTCCTTTGCGAAACACGACCAAGACGTGGCGCGCCCGCCGGCAAACGGCGTGGCAAATAGTATTTTGGCCAGCGGCATGCCGGCAGGCCGGCATGCTCGTCTTGGCAGTGCGTGTTAGCGCCGGCTAGCCAGTACCCTGTCGACCATTACGCCGGCTTGGCCAACATTGTTGCGTGGATCGCACATGGCCTCGAGTTGTGCGCGTGACACGTGGCTGCTTACTTCCGGATGTGCCGCGAGGATGTCGATCAACGGTCGGTTGTTGGCAATGGCCTCGCGGCAAAGGTCATAGACCAGATCGTGCGCGTATTCGCGCCCAATATATGGTCCCAGGCCCATCATCACCGCCTCAGACATAACCAGCCCGTTTGTCATGTCGATATTCGCGCGCATGCGAGCCGCGTCCACTTCCAAGCCCTGCAACACGAACTTCGCCTGCTTCAGGGCACCGGAAATCAGGCAAAAGATCTCCGGTAGGGATACCCATTCGATCTCCCACGGGCCTGTTGAACGCTCGTGGTCAGCCACCATCGCATCCATCAGGGCCGCCGCGTGCTGCCGTGCAACCGAGATGTTGGCGTGGATGTACAGGCACGAAATCGGGTTGCGCTTCTGCGGCATGGTTGATGAAGAGCCGCGCCCCGGCGCAAAGGGTTCGAACACCTCGGCAACTTCGGTCTGCATCATGAGCTTCACGTCCATGGCGATCTTGCCGAGCGAGCCGCCGACGAGTCCGAGAAACGCGCCCACTTCGGCAATCGTATCGCGCACCGTGTGCCAGGAGATCAGTGGCTGCGCCAGCCCAAGTTCCTTCATCAACGCAGCCTGGGTTTCCATGGCTCCCGTCTGCAACGAGGAAAGCGTACCGGATGCGCCGCCGAACTCACCCATCAGCACTCGCGGCTTCAACTGCTGCAGCCGCTCGCGGTGGCGCTCGATGCCGGCAAGGATGCTGGCCATCTTGTAGCCGAACGTAATAGGGGTGGCTTGCTGCAGGTTGGACCGACCGATCACAGGCGTGTCGCGGTACTGCTTCGCCAGCGTTGCAAGCGCGTCAGCGATGTCCTCGAGGTCCGACTCGATCAGTGCCAGGCCCTCGCGCATCTGCAACACCGCCGCTGTGTCGGTAATGTCCTGGGTGGTGGCGCCCCAATGGCAGAATTCGCCAAGCCCATCTCGGCAGTTCGCGTTGATCTGGTTGACCACCGCGATAATCGGATATCCGATCTGTTCGGTCTTTGCCTTGAGCTTAACCCAGTCAATTTTGGAAAGTTCGCAATTCTTGACGATCTCGTCGGCCGCTTCCTGCGGGATGATGCCAAGCTCACCTTGCACTTTTGCCAACGCGCGCTCGATGTCCAGGTATTTAGCCGTGCGGTTTTCATCGGACCACACTTCGCGCATGCGCGCGTCGCTAAACATGTCGCCAAAAATGCGGGAATCAATGATGGTGGAAGCCATAGGTTACGTCTCCGTTAGGTCACATGTATGGTGCGCTAGGCCAGGCGTTACACAACGCTATCAGCGCGCATCACGGCGATTTCGTCGGAGGCATATCCAAGCTCCGCGAGAATTGTGTCGGTGTGCTGACCAAGTGCCGGTATCGGATCCATACGCGGCCCTTCGTTCCAGGTCCCCGGGGGCAAGAGAGCGGGCAGCATGCCCTTGGGCGAGTCGACTTCAGTCCAGCGGCCGCGCGCCTTGAGTTGAGCATGCTCCCACACCCCCTGCATGTCATTGACGCTGGCATTAGCGATCTGGGCTAACTCCAGTCGCTGCACCACTTGAGCACCGCTTAGAGGCAAAAAGGCATCTACGATGATCTGCCTCAGAGCAGTGCGCTCGGCCACGCGTCTGGAGTTTGAGCTAAAGCGGGGATCTTCGATCAGTTCGGGCCGCTGGAGCACCGTGTTGCAGAAGCTTGCCCATTCCCGCTCGTTCTGCAACCCCAACATTACTGTCGCCCCATCGCCAGCCGGAAACGGTCCATAGGGGTAGATAGTGGCGTGGCTTGCGCCCGTGCGCTGCGGCGGCTGTGCCCCGTCAAACGCGTAGTAGAGAGGGTAACTATTCCATTCCGCCAGCGCCTCTAGCATGGAGATGTCAATACGTTGCCCTCGGCCCGTCTGATTGCGTTGTAACAGAGCGGCCAGAATGTTTGTGTAGGCATACATGCCGGCGGCAATATCGGCAATGGAAGGCCCAGCCTTGCAAGGCACGTCAGGCGTCCCCGTCACGGACAGAAATCCGCCTTCGCTCTGAACGAGAAGGTCATAGGCCTTCTTGTCGCGGTATGGTCCGGGATTCTCCGGGTTGTCGCCATAGCCCGAAATATCACACACAATGATTTGGGGCTTGACGGCGGAAAGCGTTTCGTAGCCGAGACCAAGCCGTGCTGCGGCGCCTGGTGCGAGGTTCTGAACCACCACGTCCGCCTTTTCCTCAATCAAACGCTGTAATACGCCAGCCGCGGCCGGGTGCTTGACATCGAGCGTCAGGCTTTCCTTCGAGCGGTTTGTCCAGACGAAATGCGAGGCCAGGCCACGGACCCGCTCATCATAACCACGGGCGAAATCGCCGACCCCAGGCCGCTCGATCTTAATAACTCGTGCACCCAGATCGGCAAGCTGCCGCGTGGCAAAAGGCGCCGCAATCGCGTGTTCAAATGTGACAACCGTGATGTCTTTGAGGGGTTGCATCAGGATCTTCCGTAAAGCGAAATCAGCGAAGGACTGCCGTGGCGTCCATGGTCAGCCAGCCCTCGTGGTCCGATGCCCACAAGCGAACTGTTTTGCCGTCAGGCTGCGGTTGACCGCTGACCCGGAAGGGATGCAGGTCGAAGGTCGGGCGCACCGCACGGAATCGAAAGCTGGCGACCTCGGCCTGGGGCAATTCACGCTGCAGCAGATCCAGTAGCAACGTAGCGATCAGCGGGCCGTGGACAATCAAGCCGGGGTAGCCTTCGACCTCTGTCACGTAGCGGCGGTCATAGTGGATGCGATGCCCATTGAAAGTCAGGGCCGAATAGCGGAACAGCAAGACGTCGTCCGGAACAATTTGGCGCTGCCAAGCCGCTTCCGCGGGCGCCGCCTGGGGCATGACAGGCGCCTCGCCAGACTGCTGTGCCTCTCGGTAAACGATGTCGTGAAACTCCACTAACGCCGGTTCCGCAGTACCGGTCACGCGGATCTCGTGACGCACTTTTACAAATACTAACTTCCCGGTCCGCCCCTCCTTGCTTGTAACATCGTCGATGATGGAGGTGCGCTGGATCTTGTCGCCCACCCGAAGTGGATGGCGAAACTCGAATTGGCCGCCTGCCCACATGCGGCGTGGCAATGGCACAGGGGGTAGAAATCCGCCGCGCTTGGCATGGCCATCGTGCCCAATTTCGCTTTGACGATGCATGGGTAAGAAATACAGCCAATGCCACAGTGGCGGCAATGGAGTGCCTGCTGTCTGCGCTGCTGCGGGGTAATCCAGCGTCGCACGCAGCGCTGCGATCGGCGCGGCAGTGACTGTGTCCTCCCACTGCTCGCTGCGTCCGATCCACGTCCTGGGGTCAACTGCCTGTTCGTCCACTGCTGGCTCCTTGCATTTGTGCTAGCCCGAATGCCCGTTCACGCGCGGGACCAGCGGAGTTAGATCAATTCGAAGAATAGTTGGGCACATTGAATCGCCGGCGCACCAGTTAGCCGCCTGGCAGAACAATGGAGCGCTCTAGAAGCGATGTCGCAAGCCGATGCCACCGCCGACTTTGCTGCCTTTCACTCCCATGAAGGTGGGCAGCGCATAGGCACCGTTGATGCGATTGAAATCAATTTCGGCGTAAATGTCGGTGCGCTTTGAAAGGTTGTAGTCCGCGACGCCGGTCACCATGATGCGGCTGCCGGAGGCATTGCGCTGGCGGTCGTAGTGCGACGCAACGGATAGCGTGAGAGCAGAGGTAGCCGCCACAGCGAAGCCGCCACTGAATACATCGTTTCGCGTCGGGCTCACATCGAATCGATTGTTGAGGTAGCCGAAAGTTAGCTTGACTATCCCCCATTGATAGTTGCCACCCACGCCCCAGACTTTTCTCGACTCGGGCGTGGTTAGGGCATTGGCCTGCTGCCAGAAACCACCGACGTCCACCGGTCCCTGCTTATAGCCAAGAGTTGCGCCGTAACTAGAGCTCGGCTTCATATGACCCGACACCTCGCCAAAGGTGTAATACGCTCCCGCAGATAGCGCTCCCCATTGTCCGAAGTATTTCGCCATATTGTCTTGGCGCGGTCCCGTATAGCCGTTAAAGATGGTGACTGCGTCCAGATTGGGGTGACCGTTAGGCTGAAAGCGGGAGGTCGCATCGTAGCCCGTGGTGAATTGCCGGCCGAACGTCAGCCTACCGAAGCGCTCGTGGTTCAATCCGACCCATGCCTGCCTTCCAAACAAACGCCCCTGACCGCCGGTGCTCTGCTGTCCATAGTTTGCCGTTGCGGTGCCTTGCTGCGATACGCCAGTCGAGGGATCAAAGCCACTCTCCAAATTGAAGATGGCGGACAATCCGCCTCCGAGCGCCTCGTTGCCCCGCATGCCCCAACGCGAACCGTTGAAATAGCCGTCGGTTAATGCAGCCAACTTATTGTCGCCCGCGTTATTGCTTGAGTAGCGAAGAGTGGTATCGATGATGCCGTACAGGCTTACTCCGGACGAAGTCTGTGCTTGCACAGTAGTGGTGATTGCAATCCCAAGGACCGCCCCGGCCGCCAACTTCCCATTTGACCGACTTTTCCGTTCTTGCTCGATGCCCATCCTATCTCCCCATTTCGGTCTATTTGTCGTCACCTTCCCCTGCCCCCGCGAACGGGAAAGGCGAATTGACGCCAGTTTGCAGAGACAACTCGCAGAGGGGAATTGCAATGTTTCGATGAATTGATGCATTGCTCGCATCAAAACAGGAGGGATTGTTGCCACGTAGAGTGAGGAGTTACCGCCATGAATTGACTGAAATGCGCGCAAGAGCTGGGCGGGACGTAGCTAACTAGGGCCAGAATTGCTTCGCTCTACGGTACGGGACAATTTTTGGCACCAGTCGATCTCGACGACGAGCGGCTGTACCTGCACAGCGAGGAGGGCCGGCACCGTCACCGGCGAGCAGGCAGTCTCCACGGGCCTGCATGGCCTCGTGCCGCGCATCCGAAGCCCTGGTGGTTAATTGCATTCTCATCTGAGCGGATTGGTGCCCGGTGGCTGAGGCTGGCCGGGATCGTGCCGGCCTATTTCTGAACGCTCCCCCTAAGCTTCGCACGCCGACGTTCGGACTGGTGCAGCCGCTTGAGAATGCCATCGAACGATTCAAGTTGCCGATGGATCTCCTCAGGCCCGTTCTCAACCAGAAACGCGCGGAATGCGGACGCGACCGGCGGCAATCGGACAGCCGGCAGGTGCGCCACATACCAGTCGCGCTCCAGCGGATTGCCTGCCAGCGGCAGCACATCGATCAGCCCCGCTTCGAACTCCAGCGTGCAGGCGTGCAACGACAGGAACGCGATGCCCAGCCCCGCCGAGACCATGCGCTTGATCGCCGCATTGCTGGACAGCTCGGATCCATGCGGCAAGCGCAGCCCCGCCTCGCGGAACAGTCGCTCGACGGTATCGCGCGTGCCTGAGCCGCGCTCGCGGACCAGCAGGTTTTCCGTCAGCAGATCCCGCAGCGTGTTGTGCCGCCGTGACATCAATGGGTGGTCGGGTGCGGCAATGAAGGCCATCGGATGCTTGGCAAAGGCGACCGCATTCGTCCTGAGCTCGGAAGGCGGGCGGCCGATGATTGCAAGATCAATCTCGTGCATTCCCAGCATGCGGACGATCTCTTCCCGGTTGCCGACCCGTAGCACGATCTTCACATCCGGATTGCATTGGGTGAACGCCACCAGCATCTGGGGAAGCAAATACTCAGCGGTGGTGATTGCGCCGACGCGAAGGGTCCCCGCGATGCCGCCGCGCAAGGCAGCCACTTCCTCCACCGCGTCGCGCCATAGCTTGAGTATCTGGCTGGCGTAGCCTGCCATCACCTCTCCGGCGGGCGTCATCAGCAAGCCGCGGCCGGAACGCTGCACCAGCGGTGTGCCCGTGGCTTCTTCGAGCAGCCGCAATTGCAGCGAAACCGTGGGCTGGGTCAGGTGCAATTCTTCGGCTGCCCGGGATACGCCGCCGAGGCGCGCGACCGCGTCGATCGCATTGAGCTGCCGGAAGGTGGTGGTCTTATTCATAGAAGAAAACCTATCGGTCGGATATGTTTCTTAATTATTCAATATGATTTTTCCCGCGTACAGTGCAACCGACAACCCTTATCTAGCCAGCCCTTCGCCTTCTGCGAAACCAACGGAGTTCACCATGTCGATCGAATTGCTGATTGTTTCCGCCGACCATGTACTGTTCCAGGCCAAGGCGCAACATGCGGCCGGCTTGGCAGCGGCCACCCATGCCCGGTCGGAAGCGGCGCCTGCCAGCGCAATTAGCGAAGACTTCTGCGCGGCGTATCAGGAGGCGTTCGTTCAGGCAAGCACGGGAGCAAAACTATCCGTGCGCCGGCAAACCGAACAGCTGATGCGCGAGACCGAGCAAGCCGGGGCCAGGCTTGCCATCGTAACCATGATGTCATCACGCATGCTGAGCGCCCTACTTGACCGTTATGACCAGCCCGCCTGTACCGATCGCTTTGCCGTGACTGCCACGGCGGATTCGCTTGGCCACGGCCGCGGCCATGCAGACCTGCTGCGGCTCGTCCTCCATGCCGTTGACGTTCCTGCCGATCGCGCGCTGTTCGTCGGTGCGAATGCCGGTGAAGCCAGTGCTGCCGCCACGCTTGGCATGCCATCGATGTGGCTGCACGACGACATGGCGCAGGCATGGCGGCAGGACGAGGGCGCAACCATCCTTTCCGACGCGCCCACCGCGTCGTGGCCATCGTTCGACGACATCGAGATGCGATTCACGCAAGGCGCACTGGCCCAGACGTGGCGCTACACGCGCCTAAGGACGTTGGCCGCCCCGGCATGAGCCGGCGTGGCACCACCAAACGCATAGAGAGGGACGGAATGAAGACGATCGTCATTGCCGGCGGCGGAACCGCCGGCCTTCAACTGGCGGCCCGGCTGGGAAGGCAATTGGGCAATCGCGGACTGGCGAACATTGTTCTGGTGGACCGCTACCGGACACACCTGTGGAAGCCCCTGCTGCACGAAGTCGCCGCGGGAAAGCTTGAGCCGTATATCCACCACACATCCTTCGCGCTCCAGGCGCGCCGCTACGGTTTCCGCTTCGTACAAGGCGAGTTCACCTCGCTGGATCGCGACAACCGCACGCTAGCGATCACAACGTCCGGATGCGATGGTGTCACGCACACGACGACGCTGACCTATGACACATTGGTGCTGGCCATCGGCGGTACCACGCAATACTTTGGCGTCCCGGGGGCGAGTGAGCACGCCCTGGCGCTGGACAGCGTACCGGGCGCAGAGTATGCGCGGACCCAGATCGTGGATGCGCTGCGCCGCGTATCGTCGCAGGCTAAAGCGACCGACCGTCCGGCGCGGGCCAGCGTCGCCATCATCGGTGCGGGCGCGACCGGGGTGCAGCTGGCCGCCCAAGTGCGGCAGATGTCGCGCGTGCTGAGCCAGTACGGCATCCATTCGCTCGATCCGGACCGCGGCACCGAAGTCCTGCTCGTCGAGGCTTCCGGCAACATCCTGCCGGGCATGGATCGTCGCCTCGCCGACACGACCGCAGCCGAGTTGCAGGCCCAGGGTATCCAGATCCTGCTGAACACGCGCGTCACCGAGGTCCGCCCGGACTGCCTGCATATTGCAGGCGCGGCCCCTATTGCCGCGGACGTGACGGTATGGACCGCCGGCGTCACCGTATCGCCTGTGCTGTCGAACATCGGCCTGCAGGTCACCCGCAACGGACGCGTTCGGGTAGGAGATACGCTCCAGACCCTGGAGGACAAACATATTTATGCCTTGGGTGATTGCGCGAGCTTCCGCCCGGCTGGGGAACAAGCAGAGCTTCCCACGCGAGCGCAGGTCGCGCATCAGCAGGCCATTTACCTGGCCCACGCCTTGCCACGTGTGCTCGCCGGCAAGTCCGTAGGCAGGTTCACATTTCGCGATCGGGGCTCGGTCATCTCGTTGGCCGACGACATGGCGTTGTGCCATCTGCTCGCGCCCGGCAGCAGCGACGGCTGGCAGGTACGGGGCGCACTGGCAAAGCTGGTGCACCGCGTTATCTACCGACGTCACATGCTGGCGGTGCAGGGTTTTGCGCGAACCGCCGCGATGGCACTGTCCCAGCGTCTGGAGCGGCTGCTGGGGGCGGGCTATCGGCTCGACTGAGGCGCACGTTCCAATGCAGGCGCGCAGGCATGGTCATCCGCATGCCTGCGCGCCTGCATTGAGGAACAGCTGAGTGAACATCAGCCGCGCCGGTTCACTGTCCTGGAGTGCACCTTCAGAAGTCGGCCACTTTGCCCCAGGCCGACTGCTTGAAGCGCGCCGGGTTGTACGGGGCAGGATCGAAGATCGGCTCGTCACCGGTCACCAGGTCCGCGATCAAGTGGCCCGCTCCGGGGCCGATGCCGAACCCATGCCCGGAGAAGCCCGCTGCCAGGATGAAACCGGGGATCTCCGGCACTTCGCCAATCCCCGGCACACCGTCAGGGGTGCTGTCCACAAAGCCGGCCCAGGCACTGGCGATGCCGGTCTGGCCCAGTGCAGGCATCAGTTCGACAGCACGACGATAGGTTTGCTTGACCGCCGCCGCATCCGCCTTTGGGTCGAGTATTCGCATCCGCTCCATGGGGGTTGGTGCATCCAGCCGCCACCGCGCGAGTGTTTCATGGCCTGCGCGAATCCCTTCCAACCCGCCTGGAAACACGTTACGCCAGCGCTTGGCAAACATGGGCAGGAACTGCGGCGCGAAGCGCATCAGTTGCGCCGTCGGGTCCACGCGTCCACGCCCGCTGATGGCAAGGTTGTAGCTGCCATCGCTGCGGCGGGTGATGGACACGCGCGCGGTGTGCAGGGCGTCAGGGAGATGCCCGGCCACCCCGGACACGCGCACGATGGACTGGCGAACGGTAGCCTGGGGAAAACGAATGCCCAGTTGGCGGCAGAACGAAGAGGCCCACGCGCCTCCGGCGAACACCGCGACGCGGGTCTTGATGGTTCCGGCTTCGGTGACGACGCCGCTGACGCGGCCGCCCTCAAGCTCAATGCCCCGGGCGGCGCAATTCTGCAGCACGGTGCCGCCGAGCTTCATGAGCGCCGCAGCCACAGACGGAGCTGCCTTGGCTGGATCGGCCGTACCGTCACTGGGCGAGAACACGCCACCCTTCCATGCGCGGCCAGTATCCCGACCCCGTTCGCTGGCCTCGCGGCCGCTCAACATGTGGGTTGTCACGCCGGCAGTTCTGGCGAAATCTCGCCATCTGGCCCAGCGTGCAATCTCGTCTTCGTCGTTGCTGAGGTAAAGCAAACCACACCTGTGGAAGCCCGTGTCCTCGCCGGTTTCTTCGGCGAACCGCTCCCACAGCTCGAGGCTCCTGGAGGCCATAGGCAATTCACGCGCGTCACGGTTCTGTTGGCGGCACCAGCCCCAGTTGCGGCTCGATTGTTCGGCGCCGATGCGGCCCTTTTCTACTACGGTAACCGAAAGGCCGCGCCGGGCCAGGTAGTACGCAGCAAAAACGCCGATGATGCCACCGCCGATCACTACGGCGTCGGCATGGGCCGGCAGGGATGAGGTACTCTCGATGAGACGCAAGGGCTGGGACATGGATGGATCTCCTCGCATTATTTGTCTTGCACGTTTTGTTTCAGGTTGAACCCGGCAACACCCTCTGCGCTCCGCCGTCCGGCAAGATCATGGCGGCCTGCATGCCGGCTAGTCGTCGCCGTGTTCAAGGATGGCCTTCGTTTCGAGATACTCTTCCAGGCCTTCCAATCCGTATTCGCGACCATTCCCCGAGCGCTTATAGCCGCCGAAGGGAGCGTGGGCATTCCATGCCGGATAGTTGATATGCACCTGGCCGGCGCGGATCCGCGCAGCCACGGCTCGCGCCGCGTCCAGATCTCGGCCCTGCACATGGGCGCCCAGACCATAAATGGTGTCGTTGGCGATCTCCACGGCTTCGTCGACGCTGTCGTAGGGAATGATCGAAAGCACTGGCCCGAAGATCTCTTCCTGAGCGATGCGCATTTTTGAATGTACGTCCGAGAAGATTGTCGGCCGTACGTAGAACCCGCGCTCCAGGCCCGGCGGCCGACCGAGGCCGCCGCAGACCAGCCGCGCGCCTTCGGCAAGGCCGGCGCCAATCATTTCTTGCACACGGTTGAACTGCGCGCCGTTTGCCACCGGTCCGTGCGTGGTTTGTACCGAGCGCGGGTCGCCGACCACGAGGCGGGCAACCGCCTCGCAAGCGATCCGCTCTACATCGGCCAGGCGATCGCGCGGCACGATCATTCGCGTCGGTGCGCTGCAGGATTGCCCGACGTTGCGGAAGGCCGCCGCCACACCCGCCGGCACGGCTCGCGCGAGGTCCGCATCCGGGAGGATGACGTTGGGGGACTTGCCACCCAGTTCCTGCGCTACACGCTTGACCGTTACGGCCGCCGCCTGCGCGACGAGAACACCTGCACGGGTAGAGCCCGTGATCGAAATCATGTCCACGTCCGGGTGTTCCGCCAGCGCGGCACCGACCTCCGGCCCTTCCCCGTTCACGAGGTTGAACACGCCCGGAGGAGCGCCCGCGTCGTGCATCACCTGCGCGAACAGCAAGGCACTGAAGGGTGACAGCTCGCTAGGCTTCAGCACGACGGTGCATCCTGCTGCCAGTGCAGGACCTACCTTCGCAGTAATCTGATACAGCGGCCAGTTCCATGGCGTGATGAGGCCACATACGCCGATGGCTTCACGCCTGATCGTCATGCCGTCCCGATGCGAGACAAAGGGATAACGGCTCATGACGTCGCAGGCCACCCGGATGTGCGCTGCCGCAGCCGGCACGTGCGCGCCGAGCGCCACGCTGCTGGCTGCGCCCATCTCCAGCGAGATTGCCTCGGCGAACACCTCTGCCCGCTCTAGTATGAGGTCGTGCACACGGTTAAGAAGACCCTTCCGGATCTGTATGGAACTGACTGACCAATCAGCAAAGGCGGCTCTGGCAGCGGCCACGGCGGTGGCGGCGTCTTGCCTGCTTCCCAAGGCGATCTCTGCAACAACGTCTTCGGTCGACGGGTCGGTGACGGCGGCCCGGGCCTGCCCTATGGGGCGGACCCACTCGCCGTCGATGAAGATACGATCCAGATGACCTGCGCTGGTCAGGCGCTCAATGATGGCGTGTTTCATCCGAGCTTTCCTTCGCACAAGCCCTTCAGATGCATGGTCTCATCCTCGTCGGGCAGCATGCACGCGGCTGGGAAAGCGATCCAGTACGTATAGAGTTTCATGGCAGTGGCGCTTCGATGTTTCGCTGTGACGTAGCGATTGAGTGAACTTTCGGTTACTGTCATTGCAACATAGAGTTGCCATGCGCTTGTCGCGAAACGCACCGTTGATCATCACGAAGCTGCTGTTTTATGACACGCTGCCAGCATGCCGTGCCGAGCGTGTGCAAGGCGTGCAGGATGCGCATCTTTGCTCAGTCCCGCATCCGGTTAAAGCCTTACTCCATGGACTGACCGATCATTGGGGCCATGACACCCCCTCCAGGGCCGGTGAGGCCCGAGCAGCGGCAATCAGTCCGCTCCCTCCGCCCGGCAAAGAATACGATGAGCCAATCGCAGATGTGGGCGATCAATCATCGCATTGCCTAGCCTTGCAACGCCGGAGGCGCCGACTTTGGAGAATGCTTCGATGACTTGTCTCGCCCACTGTATTTCGTCAGCATGGGGCATGAAAGCTTCATTGATTGCTGCAATATGGGACGGATGGGCGGCCGCCTTGGCGGTAAAGCCATCGCGCCTGGCAAGGGCCGCCTCATGACCGATCTCGAAGTTGTGCGACAGGTTTGTACTGACAGCATCAATGGCATCGATACCTGCCTGAGCAGCGGCTAACAGACACATCGTTCGTGCAACGGAGAACGGTGAGGTAAGCTCCCTTCCCTGATGCGACGAGCGAACGCCCAGATCGGCCGCCAGATCCTCGACGCCCCACATCAAGGCGCGCAGACGCATCGGCGCATTCCGATACGAAGACAGGCCAAACACACCTTCGGATGATTCCGTGGCCATGGCGACAATCCCCGTCTCCCATGCGCCATTGAGCAACACATGCTCGAGCGCGGCAAGAAAATCGCACAGGCGATGGACATCTTCAATCCCCCTGCACTTTGGAAGAACGATCGCATCGGGTTGATACGGCAACACTGCGGCCAGATCGTGAAGAATATGCCCGGATGCCAGCCCATTGACCCGCACCAGCACTTGTGCGTCTATCGAAAGACGATGCTCGGCAAGAAAGCCCGCCAGCTTCCGGCGGGCCTCGTCTTTCCCATGCTCCGGGACGGCATCTTCCAGATCGAACACCAGGCCATCGGCACCTGCCTTGAGTGCGGCGGTGAGTTTTCTATCGCTATCAGCAGGCACGAATAGCAAGGAACGCAAATGTTGCGGCATGATTTTGTGCATAGTATCTGGCTTTCAATTCCTTTAGCGCTCCGGTACGGCGCCTTCTGTACACGCTGGTCAGACACGCCGGTACCGCAGTTTCTGCGTTCCGAGCAGCACAGTTCGCAATTTGCTCTTGGCGGCGGCGTCAAAATCAGCGTCTTGCACGGCAACGGTGCTTTTATGCTGGATGGCATCATCCTGACCGTTGCCGCTTACCCGATGCACGCCCACGCCCCCTCTTTGGACGAACACGCACATCCCCGTCTCGACGCTGCGCTCAAGTACATCCATCGTCACCTCGGCGAACCGTTGCGGCTGCCTTTTCTCGCGCAGCTATCCCGGTTAAGTGTCGGGCGCTTCGTCACCGTATTTCGGCTGACGGTAGGGGTCACCCCGCATCGCTACATTTACCTGAAGCGCATTCATCGCGCGCAGTGTTTGCTTGGGCAGGGCCACACTCCGGCACTGGCGGCACACGAGTGCGGGTTCTATGATCAGAGCCATCTGACGCGCTGCCTGAAAAGCCAATGCGGCATGACACCACGGCAGTTCCAAACGGCGATGAAATCCGCATCTGCCGGTGCCGATCACTCTCCCTGAGTCCGGGTGTATCACGTTGCCAACGGGAACAACCGTTCAATCGGATAGTGAGTCTTGATGAATGGCGACTTGATGACGATAAAGCTGAAGTACTTTTCAATTCCGATATTGCGCTCCAGCAAACTTTCCATCAGCTCCTGGTAATGATTGACACCACGGGTAATGAACTTGAGCAAGTAGTCATAGCCTCCGCTGACAAGATGGCATTCGACGATCTCGTCGATCGCGTACACGGCCTTTTCAAAGCGCGCGAAGTCTTCGCGATGGTGGTCCTCCAGGGTGACCTCGGTGAACACCGTAAGGATGTCGCCGAGTTTGTCCATGCGGATTTGCGCGCTGTATCCGCCGATATAGCCGGCCTGTTCCAGGCGCTTGACCCGTATCAGGCAGGGACTCGCAGACAGGCCAACTGCGTCGGCGAGATCCACGTTGGTCATGCGCCCGTTCTTTTGCAACTGGGCGAGAATGCGGAGGTCAAGCCGGTCAAGTTTGATGGGGGCGGACATGGTCTTTCAAGGCAGGGTGACTGAATCACATTGTCGTCATATGCGCCGGTCAGGGCAACCGGGGCGCGCCCGGGGAGAGTTGCGGGTCAAAATCCCCTATGCTCACACCCGCGGGTCGCCTGGCAAATTCCCTGTACGTCGCGCAGCCGTTGCTTGGCGCGCCGCGAGAATGTGCGCACCGCACTACTTCTTCGTTCGCCACACTACCCGATCGCCTTATCGGCGAGCGCAAATGAAAGGAATGGCCTGACAGGGGAATAAGGAGTGCCCCGGAAGAGAACGGCTGCATCTGCGACGCGGGACAGGCCAAGACCAGGAAGCCATTCCTCGAGTTCCCCATGGGCGTGTACGTCCAAGCGCAGCGTGCGCCCAGTGACCAGGCCCGCCAGGTGCGCAATCATTGCCTTGGCCGCCATCGGGCAAGGGGCGACGACAGGGCCGATTGTCGCGCCGCGGCCGAAGCGCCGCAGAATCGCAAAACCTTGTGGACCGTCGGGGTGATCCAGTACCACGGTGCCGATGGAATGGCGCAGCCAGGCCTGGATTAGTTTTTCGCGGACAACGCCTCCTGCGCGCTCATCCATTTCGACCAGCAACTGCATGTCATTGCGTCCCCCTGGGCGCAGACGGGTGTCTTCAGGCAGGGGCATCAAGGGCGCCTGCAAAGCCTTGCCCTCGTACTGGTGAATTTCGCCAATCCGTTCGAACCCCATACTTCCATAGAAGCCGTGAATGATCCCGGCGGCGTGAAGCAGCACGGCGCGCCTGTCCAGACCCGCACACAGTGCTTCCAACAAGCTGCGCCCAATGCCCCGCTCACGGAATGCCGGGTTAACAATGACGAGGCCGACGGTAGCACCGCGCTCCCCCCAGAGCCAGCGCATGCCTACACCAACCACGGCGCCCTCGACCTCCGCCACTCGCCCCTCGCCCATCGCGAGCAGAGTCTTCCAGTCACTGGCACGATGCGGCCACCGCTCTGCTTCGGAAAGAGAAAGAGCGACAGGCAAGTCTGACAGGACCATCGGTCTGATCACGGGAAGGTGTTCGGTGGCATGCACTGGATGCTTGGCGGAGTTCATTGCGGTATGGTCGTCGCCGGACAGATTGGTAGCGTAGATCATGCGATGAACCGGCAGATCCGGATAGGAAAAAGTTGCTGCGTGAGCGCGCACCAATAATGCGCCAACAATAGGGTAATCCCGAAGAATGCTGCAGTGCACATGCCCATCCCAAGTGCACGTGGCATGCAATGCCAAACCGCGCGCATGAAACCGCAGCTTTGACTGCCATGACTCGGAATACCCCACAAAGCCTTTGGCCCTACATGCTTCAATGTCAGGGAGATACAACGTAGCAGGCGCGGCCGCTTTCGAGTCCCACCATGAAGCCTGCAGCGTAGAGGCCTGCCCCCCACGGCGGCCATGTCGGAAAAGACACCTTCGGAAACTTTTTAAGCAACCGGAACATATATTAGCGCCGTCTCCACCGAATCGAGACTCCTGGCACGAAGTGTCCACACGGGGCTTGGAAATCGGTGCACCGTACCGCTCTGATCCGGATGCACAGTCCGACGGGCGGTTCCAATGCGGCCACGTTTATCAACTAAGAAAGGAGACACCGTGAACCTGTTCATCCTGCGCCTGCTGGCGCGGCGCGTCGGACTGGCGCTGATCTCATTACTGGCCGTCTCGGCCATCGTTTTCGCGATCACCGCGGTATTGCCCGGCGATGCCGCCCAGGAGCAACTCGGCCAGGACGCCACGCCTGAAGCGCTGGCCGCGCTGCGCACACAGATGGGCCTTAACGTGCCAGCGCCGGTCCGCTACGCCCAATGGCTGGGCGGCATGCTTACGGGAAATGCAGGCGAGTCCCTCGTCACGCGCATGCCAGTTTCGGAAGCCATCGGCAGCCGTCTACCGAATTCGCTGCTGCTGGCAGGCCTGACCGCGTTGATCTCCGTTCCGGTGGCGCTGGGTCTTGGCATCCTGGCGGCGGTCTACCGTGGTACCTGGTTCGACCGCAGCGTCAGCCTCGGTGCTGTGGCAGTGGTGTCCGTGCCGGAATTCCTGGTTGCCACCCTGGCGGTCCTGCTATTTGCAGTACAGCTGCGCTGGCTGCCCGCTCTTGCCTATATCGGCACCAACGAACCATGGGACAAGGTGCTGCGTTCCCTGGCCATGCCGGTGCTGAGCCTCTGCTGTGTGATCGTTGCACAAATGCTGCGCATGACGCGGGCCGCGGTGATCGATCAGCTCAATGCGCCGTACATCGAAATGGTGCGGCTCAAAGGCGCATCCCCCACCCGCATGGTGCTGTTCCATGCGCTGCCGAACGCCATCGGCCCGATCGCCAATGCCGTCGCGCTAAGCCTCTCCTACCTGCTGGGCGGCGTCATCATCGTCGAGACCATCTTCAACTATCCGGGAATTGCGAAGCTGATGGTGGATAGTGTCGCCCAGCGCGACATGCCCGTCGTCCAGGTTTGCGCCATGATCTTCTGCGCGGCGTTCCTGACCCTCGTAACGCTTGCCGATGTATGCGGCATCGTCGCTAACCCGCGTCTGCGCCACCGCTGATGCCCTGAACGCATGCTGGAGCCGCTACTCATGTCCACCACATCCAATACGCAAGCAACCGCCGCAGCGAGCGCCGTCGGCAAAAGCCGTCGACGTTTGCGCCTGCCCTACATGGGCTTCACGGCCTGGATCGGCTGCCTGATTCTGCTTGGCTGGCTGCTTGCCGCCGTACTTGGCCCGATCCTGATCAACGCTGACGGCTCGCCCACTGGCGAAATCCAGATCTTCGGGCCCATCAGCGCGCAGCACTGGCTGGGTACCGATTACCTGGGGCGAGATATGCTGACCCGGGTGATTCTGGGTGCACGCTATACCGTCTGCGTGGCGCTGGTATCCACGCTGTGCGCAAGCGGCATCGGCATTACGCTGGCGTTGCTGGCAACAGTCAGCGGCCGCTGGATCGATGCCTGCATGAGCCGCGGCCTCGATACGCTCACGGCGATTCCAAGCAAGATGTTCGCGCTGATCATGGTCGCGGCCTTCGGCTCGTCGGTCTGGATGCTTGCCATCACGGCAGCGATCATCTACATACCGGGCGCCTATCGCATTGCGCGTTCGCTGGCGGTAAACATCAATGCCATGGATTACGTGACCGTCGCCCGCACCCGCGGTGAAGGTACAGCCTACATCATGCGCCAGGAAATCCTGCCCAACATCATCGGCCCGATGCTGGCCGACCTGGGCCTGCGCTTCGTCTACGTCGTGCTGCTGCTCGCCAGCCTGAGCTTCCTTGGCCTGGGTATCCAGCCTCCCGATGCCGACTGGGGTTCGCTGGTACGCGAGAACATCGGCGCGCTGTCCGACGGCAGCATGGCCGTGGTGGCGCCGGCTCTGGCCATTGCCAGCCTGACCCTTGCGGTCAACCTCGTCATCGACAACCTGCCGGGTCGCTCGGCACGCAATGGAGTCAAGTAATGGGCACGTCTGTAAAGGTCAGCAACCTCCGCATTACCGCCGGGCCCGCGACGCTGGTCGACCGCGTCGACTTTGAAATTGAGCCTGGCAAAGTGCTCGCCCTGATCGGCGAGTCCGGCTCCGGCAAGACCACCACCGCGCTGGCGCTGATGGGCTATGCACGCCACGGCTGCGAGATTTCCGGCGACATCCGGGTCGGGCACCATGACGTGCTTCGCCTGCCTGCGGGCGAACAACGCCGGTTGCGCGGGCGCGAGATCACGTACATTGCGCAAAGTGCGGCAGCGTCGTTCAACCCCTCCCGCACCATCATGGACCAGGTTGTCGAGCCTGCGTTGATCCATCGCCTCATGGATCGCGACGCTGCCGAAGAGAAAGCCGTGGCGCTGTTCCGGGAACTGGCACTGCCGGATCCGGAATCCATCGGTGAGCGTTATCCGCACCAGGTATCCGGCGGCCAGCTGCAGCGGCTGATGGCCGCGATGGCTCTGATCACCGATCCCGATCTTGTGATCCTCGACGAGCCGACCACTGCCCTGGACGTCACCACGCAGGTGGAAGTGCTGCGGGTATTCCGCCGCGCCGTGCAGGAACGCCGTACCACTGCGGTCTATGTCAGCCATGACCTGGCCGTGGTGGCCCAGGTCGCGGACCATATCCTGGTGCTGCGCGACGGCAAGATGCGCGAACTGGGCGAGACGGACCAGATCCTGTACCAGCCAGCGGACGACTACACCCGTTGCCTGCTCGCCGCCGCCAAGCCCGCCGAGCGCCCCGGGGCCACCGTCGATCCGGACAAGAGTCCCCTGCTGCTAGAGGTTCGCGACCTGTCGGCCGGCTATGGTCCGCTCGACGCGCACGGCCAACCCGCCTCGAAGATCCTGGAGGGCGTGGACCTGAAGCTGTACCGCGGCCAGGCAATCGGCGTCATCGGCGAGTCCGGTTCGGGCAAGACCACGCTCGCGCGTGCGATTGCCGGGCTGGTCGCCCCCTGCCGTGGCAGCATTGCGTTCAATGGCCATTCGTTGAAGCCGACCGTCGCGCAGCGCAGCCGCGAAGAGCTGCGGCGTATCCAGATCGTATTCCAGATGGCCGATACCGCGCTCAATCCGGCTCGCACGATCGAGGATATCCTCGCGCGTCCGTTGCAGTTCTTCCATGGACTGCGCGGCGAAGCCCAACGCGCCCGCATTCGTCAACTGCTTGATCTGGTGCGCCTGCCGTCCGGCGTGGCCCAACGCCTGCCCGGCGGCCTGTCCGGCGGGCAAAAGCAGCGTGTGAACCTCGCGCGCGCCCTGGCGGCCGACCCGGAACTGATCCTTTGCGATGAGATCACCTCCGCACTGGACACCGTGGTCGGTGCGGCAATCCTTGACCTGATGGCGGAACTGCGCAAGGAACTTGGCGTCTCGTATCTGTTCATCAGCCATGACCTGCATACCGTGCGCGCCATCTGCGACGAGATCGTGGTGATGCAGCATGGCCGCAAGGTCACGCAGGTCGCACACGAGGACTACGAACGCGGACCGCATCATCCTTATTTCACGCTGCTCGCCCGCTCCGTGCCGGAGCTGCGCCGCGGCTGGATCGACGAAGTCAACCTGCATATCGAAGGCGCGCGCGCGGTACAAGGCGTACGCAGCGCTGCCTGATTCATTTTCACGGAGATCTCTTTTCATGCCTTTGTACCTGAACCAAGACTTGCTTCCCGGCCGCAACTTTGTCGGCGGCGAATGGTGCAGTGCGGCCGATGACCGCACCGTGTCCGTGGTGGACCCCGCCACGGAAGAAGCCTTCGCGACCGCGCCGGATAGCGGCGCTGCCGACGCGCTCCGCGCCGTCGACGCCGCCCACGCCGCATTCCCCGCATGGCGCAAGACCCCGGCCAAACAGCGCGCGCAGATCATCAAGCGCTGGAACGATCTCGTGGTCAGCCACCAGGAAGACCTTGGCCGGCTGATCTCCAGCGAGCAAGGCAAGCCGCTGGCGGAAGCCAAAGGCGAGGTTCTGTACGCGGCCAGCTATATCGAATGGTTCGCGGAAGAAGCCACGCGAGCGGATGGCGACGTGATCGCCGCGCCGGTACAGGGCCGCCGCATGCTGGCGCTGCGCGAGCCGGCTGGCGTCGTCGCCGCGATCACGCCATGGAATTTCCCTGCCGCAATGATCGCGCGCAAGATTGCCCCCGCGCTGGCTGCCGGCTGCACTGTGGTATGCAAGCCGGCGGAAGATACCCCGCTGACCTCCCTCGCACTGGTAAAGCTTGCCCAGCAGGCCGGCGTGCCGCCGGGCGTATTGAACATCGTCACGGCCTCGCGCGAGCGGGCTGCCGAAGTCGTCGATGTGTGGCTGGATGATGCACGCGTGCGCAAGATTACCTTTACCGGCTCGACGCCCGTCGGCAAACACCTGGCACGCCGCTCCGCCGATACGCTGAAGAAGCTGTCGCTGGAGCTTGGCGGCAACGCTCCGTTCATTGTGTTCGACGATGCGGATCTGGATGCCGCCGTCGACGGGCTGATGGCCGCAAAGTTCCGCAACGGCGGACAGACCTGCGTGTCTCCGAACCGGATCTATGTCCAGGACAAGGTCCACGATGCCTTTGTCGACAAACTTGCCGCGCGCGTCGGTGCGCTGGTCGTTGGTCCCGCGACCGACCCGGCGGCGCAGATCGGCCCGATGATCAACGCGCGCGCGGTGGACAAGATCGAACGCCATGTGCAGGACGCGCTGAGCCGTGGGGCCCGCGTGGTGGTCGGCGGCCAGCGCATTCGCAACGCGCAGTGCACCGGTCCGAATTACTACGCGCCGACCGTGCTGGTGAATGCGGATGCGTCCATGCAATGCTCTTGCGAGGAAACCTTCGGCCCCGTAGCGCCCGTGACCCGCTTCCATACCGAAGCCGATGTGGTTGAGGCGGCCAATGCCACGCCGTTCGGCCTCGCCGCGTATTTTTACTCAACTGACGTTCGACGGATCTGGCGCCTGGCTGATGCACTGGAGACGGGCATTGTTGGCGTCAACGAAGGAGCACTGGCCGCGGAAGCGGCCCCCTTCGGCGGCGTCAAGGATTCCGGATACGGGCGCGAAGGCTCGCGGCACGG
This sequence comes from Cupriavidus sp. IK-TO18, assembly GCF_015549295.1. NCBI lineage: Bacteria > Pseudomonadati > Pseudomonadota > Betaproteobacteria > Burkholderiales > Burkholderiaceae > Cupriavidus > Cupriavidus sp. IK-TO18. The sequence continues at coordinate 2,738 of NZ_JADGMP010000027.1, read as the reverse complement.
CCTCGACGAGTATATGCACATCAAGTACGTGTGCCAGGGCCAGCTGGACTGAGCGGCTGAGTCAGGCGAAGGCTTTTCTCGTCAGCATGCGGAGCGGCCGGCCTTGCCGGCCGCTCCGCATTTCAACGTCGGCGACGGACGCGATCATCCGGCCAACGAAGGAACTGCTGTTCCCCTCCTTACAACAGGATTCGCTACCAATACAGGGAGCGAAATCCGTCAAAGCGCCTCCGGCATCCTCCCTATACTCGTCTTCACGATTAGCGTCAGCCAGCGTGAATGACAAGACTGCACGGCGGCCAGGACCGCCCCGTGCAGAAACGCTTGCCGGCTCCAGTTCCTTCACAACTCACCGCGACCCCGGCTTCGCGGAACCTGAAAAAAGAGGTGTAGTGCAATGACCCAGTCCAACCAGGACCTTATCGCGCTCCGTACGCAACATGTGCCTCACGGCATCGTCACCGCCCATCCGGTTTTCGCGGACCGGGCCGAAGGCTCTTACATCTGGGATGTGGAAGGCCGCCGTTATATCGACTTTGTGGGTGGCATTGGCGTGCAGAACATCGGCCACAACCACCCCAAGATTGTCGAGGCGGTGCGCAAGCAATTGGGTCGCGTTACCCATGCGGCGTTCCAGGTGGTTGGCTATGACGGTTATGTCGAGCTGGCCGCGCGGCTGAACAAACTCGTCGGCGGCGCGGCGCACTACAAGACCCTATTCGCGACAACAGGCGCGGAGGCCGTCGAGAACGCGATCAAGATCGCACGCGCCTACCGCAATGTGCCGGGGGTCATCGCGTTCCGTGGCGGGTTCCATGGACGAACCTTGCTCGGCACCACCCTCACAGGCATCAGCGCTCCTTACAAGCAGAACTTCGGGCCCCTCGCCGGCGAGGTTTACCACACGCCGTACCCGGATGCCTTCCGCGGCTTTTCCAGCGCGGACGCGATTCGCGCCCTTGAAGACCTGTTCGCGACGCAGATCGCGCCCGACCGCGTTGCCGCCATTATTCTAGAGCCCGTGCAAGGCGACGGAGGCTTCATCCCTGCCGGAAGCGAGTTCCTGCGCGCGCTGCGCACGCTGACGGAAAAGCATGGCATCGTGCTGATCTTGGATGAGATCCAGGCCGGCTTCGGCCGCACCGGCAAGACGTTCGGCTTCCAGCATGCGGGCATCCAGCCGGACCTGGTCACCGTCGCGAAAAGCCTGGCCGGTGGCTTGCCGCTGTCCGGCGTGGTCGGGCGCGCCGAGATCATGGACGCGCCGGCAGGGGGAGGCCTGGGTGGGACCTATGGTGGCAACCCGCTCGCTTGCGCCGCCGCGCTGGCCGTGCTCGACGTATTTGAGGAGGAACAGCTTCTCTCCAAGGCACACGGACTAGGCGAGACACTGCGTGCAGGGCTCGATCAGCTCGCCCGGGAGTTCCCCGCCATCGGCACCGTGCGCGGTCTGGGCCCCATGCTGGCATTGGAGTTCGTCAAGAACGGCGACCCGTTCCAGCCTGACGCGGCCTTCGCGCAAGCGGTTATCGACCGCTGCCGCGAAGGGGGCTTGCTCGTGATCAAATGCGGCGTGCATCGAAATACCGTACGCCTGCTGGCACCGCTGAACACCAGCCTGGAAACCGCTCAGGAGGCCATGGAGATCCTGCGCGCGGCCATTGCACTGGCCACTAACGCTGAGCAATAACCAGGACACCGGCGCCGCGAACGGCGCCCGGCACACAGCAATTCCGCTGGGCGCGCATGAAAGCCCCGCGGCTCCCTACAGCGTAGGGAGCCTTTGCCTCATCTGCCGCTACAGAGGCCAGTCAGGCATCGAGCCACACATGCTCGGCAAACGAGTAGCCCATCAGACCTCCCAACGGGATGGGCGACAGGCCCTTGAGCTTGGTCGTATGGGCGTCGATGCTTGCCAGGAACAGCGGGATGCCGATGCCCGCATCCTCGTGAATCATCGTCTGCATGTCGGCATACATCTGACTGCGCTTGCCGTTATCGGTTTCGGCCCGCGCGGCCAGCAGCAACTGGTCGAACTTTGGATTCTTCCAGCGGGACTCGTTCCATGGCGCGTCGGACTTGAAGAACTGAGTGAGAATGGTGTCGGCGCTGGGCCGTGGGTTCACGTTGCCGAACCCTACGGGGCTATTGAGCCAGTGATTGGACCAATACCCGTCTGCCGGCATGCGCTTGACTTCGAGCTCCAGACCCGCACGCTGCGCTGCCTGTTGCAACACCAGCGCCATCTCGACCGAATACAGGGCAGCCGGCGATGTCACCACTGGCACTTTGCCGGTCACGCCCGACTTGCGCAGATGAAACTTCGCCTTCTCGGGATCGAACGGCCGCTGCGGCAGATCCTTGAAATAGAAGCGGTTGGTGGGGTCGATGGGCTGGTCGTTGGCAACCACCGCATTGCCAAGCGCGATCGCTTGCTTCATCTGCTGGCGGTCCAGCAAGTACTTCATGCCCAGGATAAAGTCAGGGTTCGTGCCGGGGCCCACATCTTTGCGCATGATCAGGTCGGAGTACTGGCCCGATTGCGTCGTGAGGACGGCATAGCCGGGAGTCCCTTTGATCCTCGCCACGGCGCGTGGGTTTATCATCGCGACCAGGTCCATGCCGCCGGACAGCAGTGCGTTGACGCGCGCACTCTCGTCGCCGATACCGACAAACTCGATCTCGTCGAGGTAAGGCTTCCCGGGCTTCCAGTACGCGTCGTTGCGCACCACCAGTGT